>NZ_VPDB01000031.1:0-42221 GCF_013417925.1 Acinetobacter sp. YH12218 | reverse complement strand
GTCATGAGAAAGCCCATATAAATGGGTAATGTACAAGTTGCTGTAGAAGCATGTTTAATTCGTCTGATCACAGATACTTTATAAAGTATTTTAATACTTTTTTGAATCAGTCAATGCGTAAGTCCTAGTATAGAACAAAACTGATACAAATTATCTAATAGCGAAACAGAAGAATACAAAAAACAGCGCATAAAAACAAAACACTTGATAAGAATAAAATATGCAACCTATTAGACTTTTTGGTGCTTGGTAAGAAACGTTTTGGGGAGCGTTCAGAGCATCAAAAAGTCTAGCCTATTTTTTTTTGTGAACATTTTTGTGGTTAAATCTTTCAAACAATAGACCATTTCTAAGGCCATAAAAAAAGCCTAGAGAAGGTCACTCTAGGCTTGGAAAACTGGGGTTTATCGTCTATTTATCTTTCAGATAAACAGTGAATAAACAATATGAACATTATTAGACTAATCACTCTAAACTTACAAGTCATTTACTCAAAAAACTACACCAAAATCAATAAAAATTAAACGTTTGATTAATAAATAATTAACTATCAATCTTATCTAAATTACGGTCTTTTAAGCTTAAGTTCCCCTTCACAATATCAGACAGCATGCGCCAATCGGAAATAAAGCTGTATAAAGGCTGCTTGAAACTTGCCGGCTTATTTTTTTCAAAGAAAAAATGTCCGACCCATGCACAAGCATAGCCTGAAACCAGGCCATAAGCAAAATACTTTGGTTGTCTTTTTAAAATTGCTTTTGCAAAGAAATAGAGTCCAATACTGCTGCCGGTGGCATGTAAACGACGACTCATAATATTTCGATGTTCAGTCAAATAAAATCGATAAAATTGCGAATAGTCACGAATCGGTAACTGAAATTCGGGCTTTAAGTTTCGATTAAACTCGGGTTGTACTTGTGAATTCATGTTGTGCTCATCCTGAACTTATTTTAATCAACATAGCTTAAAATTCGTCCGCGTTAAAGACGTAAAATTTTATTTTGATCCCATGAAAGTCGAACCATTGTGAATTATACAATTGATGGAATATCCATCTTTTAAAACTTTTCTTCGTCCAAAATCAGAGTTTTCAAATCCGTCAAGTCTTACTTCTCAACTGTTTTTCGCTACAATCGATACGCGTTTAGTTGATAGAAAATGTACGCACATTTTAGTTTTTCATTTTTATAAAAATTTAAAGATCGCTTCATGCCAGATCATGAAGTTGTGACATCAGGACAGAAAACCATGGTTGAAGTTGAATTAAAGTTCCAGATTCCAGAAGCACGTCGAACTGCATTATTAAAAGCACTCGATCCAAAAAAATCGGAACAAATTCAACTTAAAGCTAAATATTTTGATACCCCAGATCGAAAAATGGCACAGCAGCATGCAGCCTTGCGTCAGCGTTTAGAAGGAACCCGCTGGATTCAAACCCTGAAAGCTGCAGGTAAAAGCCACATTGAACGCTTTGAACATAACTTAGATTTGGGTGAAGTTGAACAAGCTCCTGCTTTAGATTTATCGGTCTATGCCAATAAAGCTGAAGTTCAATCGGTTTTAAAAACCACTTTAGGCGATCAGCAAGATACGCTACAACTTCAATTTGAAACTGACATTCTGAGAACTTATCGCGTCATAGAGTTTGAAGACGCCAAGATCGAAGTTAGCTTAGATGTCGGCTGTATCCGCAGTAACAGCACAGAAACAGAGGTTCACGAAGTTGAATTTGAACTTAAAAGTGGCTCTATTCAATCGCTTCTAGCCTTTAGTTTTGAATGGGTTAAAAAGTACCATTTGTGGTTAGACGTTCGCAGTAAAGCGGAAATTGGTAACTTGCTGGCATTGAATCAAACGGTGAGTCCAGCAGTTGAGGCTAAAGAATTTCAACTCAGTAAAAAAGACACTGCCGCAAAAAACTTACGACTTTTAATTGCACAGGAAATGCAGCACCTTCTGCCTAATATTGCCGCAATTTCTGCAGGTGTGGCTCAGGCCGAGCACATTACACAAGCTCAAAAAGCACTCCATCATTTACAATTAACCATTTCGCTGTTTAAAGATTGGAACAGCGATATCATTGAAAAATGGGCATTGCAATTAGGCGCATTTAAACAGCAGTTTGAACAATTACACCATTTTGAGCACATGCAAAATACCTTGGGTGGCTTTTTACAAAACCCAACGACTTCTGAAAATTTAACCAAAGATATTTTGTATGCCAAAGAGAAGTTAGGCAATTTGGTTAAATCGACTCAAAATGTACATCATTATCTTGAGCTTTTAATGTTTAGTTTGAAAATCGATGATGCACCGCAGCAACATGATTTTAAATGGCATGCTCAAAACACCCTGCAAAACCAATATAAAGCCCTGCAAGAGGCTTTAAATGATGCCGACATTAACAATTTTGAAAGCTTAGATGTGCTTTCTCAGCGCATACAAGAGCTTAAATTTAGCTTCCCTATTTTGACATCGATTTATGATGTAAAAAACTTGCAGAAATACAGTAAAGCGCTTAATGATGCACAAGTCGCGGCTCAGGAATACCAAGTCCTATCTTCTTCTGCACAATATATTCAGCAAACAGAGCTGGAAGCTAGCGATTGGTTTGTTCTCGGTTGGTTGACGGCAAAACAAGAGGTTTATGCAGATAAGCTATTAGACGCGACAGAACAATTCCTTGTCAGTCGAAAACTTATTAAATAAAACCTAAGGGAGATTCAATGATTCTCCCTGTTTATTTGTATCCTACATTGTCATATAGATATTCATTTGTTGATCATTCAGATTCAAAGTCGGCTATTTTCAATTCATCATTTCCTTAGTTTGACTCAGTTACATTGAAATATTTTGAGAACCTATTATTTTTGTTTTCTGGATAAAAACTTTTAAAATAAGCTATCTGAAAACTTAGATTCAGGGTGGTTTTATGTTGAAAAGTCACATACCTGTAATTTATCCCCTATTTTCATTTTCACTTATTTTTATATTTTTCCCAATACTGAGTGCTTGTAGTGAACAACATAAGCCTGTGCAAAGTACCGAATTAAGGCGCACGGCATCCTTACAAGTCGAAAAGCCGCTTTCTCCAACTCAAAACTTTGATCAGACACGACGAACCTTTAAAGTCCTGCGCAATAATAATGAGGACTATGGTGATGAGTCTTACCAAATCAAAACCGATGCTGGCACACTGAGTATTTACAGCATGAACTTGAATCCGCAACAAGGTCAGCTACTATCTAGCGTCAAGTCTGGAGAATGTCTCACCCTATCGAGTCAAAGCGACAATTTAATTGCGGTTGACGGTTATATCAGTGTGATGGAATTGGGCGACATTAAAATTCATCCCTGCAAATAAACTTCAATATAGTATTTGCATATCAGTCATTCAAAAAAACTAAGAAAATTGCCTTAAGGCTACACTGCTATTGGGGGTTTAATTCATAATCCATACTGATTTAACCTTGTGCTAATAACCCCCATGATTTCATGGCATTACTCACCATGCGTTGTAATTGTGTCAAGGCCATACCATCACGTGCTTGTATCGTCATCCCTTGCAATAAGGTCATATAAAAATCAGTCAATTGCTCTGCATGAGCCAAACTTTCAATTTCGGCATTTGCCATAGTGGCTATTTTCACATTAGGGCGTGGATTACATAATCCAAAGCATCCTTGTGCAGCGAACTAAATTCACGTTCTAAGTAATATCGTCAACATATTTAATTAACTGATGTTACGCGCGTAAAAGTAATTACGCATTTTTAAAATGATTTTTAAGTCTATTCGACGGAGTCTTACATCTAGGGTTTAAATAAAGGGATTAGCCTTCGGCTGGAAGTACTCTTACGAAACGTTGTTTCTCATTCGGCAAAAGTACCCAAAACCATTGTCATCCGCAAAACTCGTTCACTAGCGTCTACTTATTCAAAGTATCGCAAAAACATCTTTAAATAGATGTAGTTCTGTCTCAAACACTTGCGGATGACGTTGCCGCGTATCGCTCTTTTATTTGAATCAAATGGCGCTTCTGATGTTACTGCGTAACATCAGTAATTAACGATATTTATTAATTAACGATATTTCCCAAAGATTTTCCACGTATTGTTATCTGCTAAAGGGTCACTATAGCTATCGCTACGGGCTTTACGTGGTTTGTCACGGGCATCCACCAATTTAAACTCGTTTTCGACACTAAGTACAATGCCATTCACATAAAAACGAGTACGGGTATAATCACTTTGCCCATGTTGAAATACATAGGTTCTGAGGTCAATAAATTCACGGTGTCCGACCAAGGCTGCCGTGTCATCGCTGTCAAGCCAATGTCGCATCGCTTGAATTTGATCTGCTTCAAACTGCCCACATTTTTCAACTAAGCTGGCAATACCCCGAAAGGTTTTAGATTCTTTTGCACGTGTTTTGTTGATTCGAATACGATCCACATGAAAATAAAAAAGCGGCAGATTCAAATGACTCGGCAAATGGATTGCATCAAGGACTTCATCTTCCACAAAGGGTTGAAATAAGTCTTGAGCACGTTCAATTAAACCTGTCCACTGTGCATAATATTCGGCTACTTCAGACTGCGTACCATAATAAATGGGCAGCCCTTCTACATTGGCTAAGGTTGAGGGCGGCCAAATATTTTGTCGAAGTAATGCAATATCACTTTTCAGACTTTGCACTGCGATTGCGTCTTGCATGAAGCATTCCATTGTACTTAGGCTATTTTTAGATTAAGTCAAAGGTTTAGTTTCTGCAAGGCTTTGCCTATAATACTGCATTAGATTTTTATGCTAGGACACATTCATGGTTCAAAAGATTGAAGCTACTGATGTAACCGAAGAAGAAGCGTTGAATGCAGCATTCTTTGAACGTGCGGATGAATTTATTAAACAAGCCAATGAATTTTGTCGTGTTGAAAAAGGTTCTCAAGTCAAACCTGCAGAAATGCGCGGTCAAGTAAGTGCTGCCATGTTATTTGGTACTGCTCGCTTTAATACTTGGGTTGCTGCAAATGGCTTCAAAGATGGCAAAGAAATGCGTGATGCCAAAGATCAAGTGATGTCTTATATTCTTCAACAATTTCAAATGATGCTTGAAGATAATTATGATGAATATTGCGAACAGTTTGAAAACTATCTTCGCTTCCGTCATAACGAAGAATTCCATGCAAATAAGCATGATCACGACCACGATCATCAGCATTAATCAAAAGCCCTTCGGGGCTTTTTTTATACAACTTCTCTTTCACAAAGCTTTGATTTAATATTTAGTCATAACGTTGTATTTTCATCATTCATGCTATTTTCAGTGCCTCGCGTATTCGGAAATACAATGAAATACGCAAGAAATGGACATGGTTTTAAGGACAAGGATAGCAATGCAGACGCTCGATTTTGCCATCGTGGATTCACATATACATCAATGGGATCCATACAATACCCCACATGCCGCTTCACTTGCCGTGAAATTATTGGGTAAACATCCCTACTTGCTCGACAAAATGATGCGCTTAGTTAAGCCGCAAGAGTTAATTGACACAGTTGGTTTAACCAAACATGTGACGACACCGTATTTGCCTGAAAATTATAAGCAAGATGCAGGACATTATCTGGTCGATCAAATCGTACATGTAGAAGCGAGCTGGCATGACCATAAAGGCAAAGGGGTGGTTGGTGAAACAAAGTTTATTGAATCTTTAGACTTTAATGCTCAAAAGATTAAACTTGGCGCCATAGTCGGCACTGCAGACCCATGTGACAGTAGTTTTAAGAAAATTCTTAAAATGCATAAACAAGCCTCCCCACATTTTCGTGGCATACGAAAAATGGCAGCTGTACATGAAGACCCAAAAGTTCACGCATGGACCAATGAGCCCCATCTCTATACCAATAAAAAATTTATGAAAGGTTTTGAAGCCCTTGCTCAAATGAATTTAAGTTTTGATGCATGGGTTTATTCAGACCAAATTCGTGATTTAACCGCTTTAGCACGTGCTTTCCCTGAAACATCTATCGTTCTGGATCATTTTGGGACACCTGTCGGTGCCTTTGGACCTGTCGGCTCACATACAGGCTTAACCCAAACTTCACGTGACAATATCTTGTTTCGTTGGAAAGATGATTTAGCTGAACTGGCAAGTTGCCCAAATGTTTATACCAAAATGTCTGGTTTATTCATGCCTGTGCTGGGTCATCAGTTTCATAAAGAACAACGCCTTGCATCCAAACAAGAGATTTTCGATTGCGCCTTCCCGCTTATTTCGCATGCTCTACAATGCTTTGGGAAATACCGTGTGATGTTTGGCTCTAACTTCCCGATGGATAGTGTGAGTGCATCCTTGGTGAATATTATTGACGCCTTTTCAGATGCGGTCGCGAGTTATGATCCTGATGCGCTGACTTTAGTCTTCCAACAAAATGCGCGTCAGTTCTACCGCCTATAAGTTCATTAAGCTATTTTGCTATCAAGCTATCCATTGCGGCTCAAAAAAAATCCTCCATCTGGAGGATTTTTTTATTCGGTTTATTTTTGAGTAGATTTTGCGGCTTGACCATATTGGTCAGACATCACTTCAACCAAATGTTCAGGTTGAATATATTTTTTAATGACAGCATCAACATCCGCCTTGGTCAAAGCAGCAATGCGTTGATCACGTTTTTCACGATAGTTTAGGTCACGACCTTTTTCTAACTGTGGAATCAACATGCTATGAATGCGACGGTCATCTTCAAGTGCAGTTAAACGCTTTTTCAAAATACTGGCTTTGGCCGCTTCTACTTCCTGTTCCGTCACGCCATTTTTCAATAAGTTTTGCAAAACTTTATGAACAGACTGAGAAACTTGTGCTGATTTACCCGCAGTGTAGTTTGCATCAATACTCAGTACACCCGAATTCACCCATTCATCAAAATTAATGTCTGCACTAAAACCATAAACCAGTGCATTCTTTTCACGTAACTCTTGAGCTAAACGTGAAGACAACTGTGAATCACCAAGTATGTGGCGTAATACTTGTAGTGCAGGAGAATCAGTATGCTCCACACCTACAGGTAGAGTCATAATCGCTTGGTAACTACCAAACTCACGCTGTTCAGACAATGCATGCACTTTCTGTGCAGGATATGCCGTAAACGTAGACTCTAAGCGTTGATATGGCTCGCTGGTTTTCCAATCTGCAAATTCTTTTTTCAGAATTTTTTCAATTTGCTTAGTATCAAAATCACCAGTTACCGCAATTTGTGCATGCTGTGTTTTAAAGAATTTTTGATGTAACTGCTGCACTTGATCACGTGTAGCCGACTCAATTTGTTTTTTCGCAAGTTCAGGTTCGAAGTGATAACGAATATCCCCCGGCTGATAGATCTCGACAATACGCGACAGCGTCATTGCAGCAACGGTATCCGGCTCTGTATAAGGTCGATCCAAACTCGATAAACTTTGCGCTTTAATTAAATCAAATTGTGACTGTTCAAATGCTGGAGCTTTAATAACATCAATAACATATTGCAAAAAATCAGCAAATTTTTCTTTACGTGCAACCACCTGAATCATGAGACCATTATCATTTGCACTGACCGTTGCACCGCCACCAACATCAATAATTTTATCGGCAATTTGCTGTAAACTTTGATCTTTAGATGCACGGAACATGAGATAAGCTGTCAAATCTAGCAACTCACCTTTATTCATTAAGCTTTGCGCTGTACCAAAATCCAATGCAATCGTAGCATAGGTCTTGTCATCACGAGTTTTGGTTGGAAACAATGCATACTGAATGCCGTTTTTAAATTTAGCGCGCTGAATCTGTTTTTCTTTCTGATTTAAATATTGCTTAGACTCTGCAACGTATTGCTTCACTTCAGCACGATAAACACTC
Organism: Acinetobacter sp. YH12218; assembly: GCF_013417925.1. Taxonomy (NCBI): domain Bacteria; kingdom Pseudomonadati; phylum Pseudomonadota; class Gammaproteobacteria; order Moraxellales; family Moraxellaceae; genus Acinetobacter; species Acinetobacter sp. YH12218. Next base: position 34,328 of record NZ_VPDB01000031.1, on the reverse strand, counting down.
GCATCTTTCAACGGCTCTTCTGCAGGCGCTTGCTGATCTAAAGTTTCAGCAGGTTTTGACGCAGCCTGTTGCTGTGCTTTCTTCTGGTCTTCAGGTGTTGGTAGAATATTTCCTGTGACACGGTATTCGGGCTTTAGAAAGTCCTTATACACCTGATTCACGTCGCTTACATTTAGCTTTTGTACTTTATCTAAGTCTCGGAAATATTGAGACCAGTCCCCGTTATAAGCCACAGTATAAGAACTAAGACGCTCGCCAAGTGCTGTTGCGCTATTTTTGACATTGTCAGCCATATTTCGAGTCAGGCTTTTAACACGGTTTAGCTCGACGTCATTAAAGGCTTTATTCTGCTCTACACCTTGTGCCAGACTGGTTGCCACTTTGTTAGCATCATGACTTGGGCCATATATCGCCCCCATAAACACCAAATTAAAATCTTTATCTAACCATGTGGTCGATTGAACTGCGGTTGCTGTCCCTGTTTCCACCATGCTTTGGTACAAATGTCCACTTGGCTGTAAGGTATACAACGTTGGAGATACAGCCAAAGCAGTTTTAATTGGTTCGACTGCACCATTTAAATAAATATTAAATTTGCCAAAGTCACTGCCCTTATGAACGGTAAATTCGCGTTGCTTTAATTTCGTTCCATCTAATTTAGGGACTTTGGCTTGTTCAGGAATTTGACGTGCGGCAATTGGGCTAAATTGTTGATCAATTTGTTTTAATACAGCCGCTTTATCAAACTTACCAGAAATCACCATCACTGCATTATTTGGCACATACCAACGGCGATAGAACTGGTTTAATTCGTTCATATTGATCGATTGAAGTTCTTTCAAATCACCAATCGGTAAACGACCTAAAGATTGATTGCCATAGGCTTCTTTTAAAACTTGGTCGATTAAGACGGAAAATGGCTGATCTAAACGAATTTCACGTTCACGCTTAACGATATCAATTTCTGTTGGTACAAACTTTTCCTGAAGTACCAATTTATCCATCCGTTCTGCTTCTAAATGCAAAACTTGATCGATTGAACTTTGTTCAGGACGAATCACATTGGTATATTTCGTTGAATAATAATCCGTACTGGCATTGGTCATCAGCGTGAATTGGTCTAAGCGACGCTGAAATTCATCACCTTTGACATTTTCAGTGCCTTTAAAAGCCAAATGTTCAAGCAAATGCGCTAAACCACCTTTGCCCTCAGGGTCATTTAATGAACCCGTGAAATACACCGTATTCATAAACACTTTGCTTTCTTTATCGTTTTGCGCCAAAACCACACGAAAACCGTTGTCTAATTTATATTCTTCAATGGCTTGTTCAGTTTTAACCAATACAGGTTGAGCAAAGAGGCTTGTACTTAAACCTGCAAAAAAAAGTGAAAGCGTTAAATGTTTAATACGCATGTAATTCAAGTGTCCTTTATATTTAGTATCGATCAGCGCAGTGCTGTCGATCAGATTGGTTTTGATTTTATGCTGAGCTTTTCAGGATTAATAGTTACTTTTTATTAAATACATGCCGCAGATTTCGACAGCATGTATTTGATTTATGTTCAGATATAAATGTCCGACTGCATATACAAACACGCATAGCCTGAGATTTCTATACGGTCATTTTCAAGCATTTGACAGTGTAGTTCACCACCACGACTTGATGCTTGATATGCCAAGATCTGACTTTTTTGTAGACATTCTGCCCAAATGGGCACAATTCCGGTATGAATAGAACCCGTAACAGGATCTTCATTGATGCCATTACCCGGTGCAAAATAGCGTGAAATACAGTCATATTGCTGGGCTGCCGCAGTGATTGCAACATCAGTGATCGTACCCGGCGCTGTGATGGCGGTGCGGATTTTGCCAAGACGTTTTAAAATTTCAAAATTCGGTTGTTCGTCCAAGACTTGTTGAGCCATTTCGTATTCCACGATATACGCCTGCGCATTCTGATAAACCTGCTTAAAAGGTTGACTCAACCCTAGACGTAGCTCTTCAGGATATTCGCTCACGACCTGTGCCCGACGCACAGGGAAATTCATCAGAATTTTTCCATCTTCAGCTTTATTTACGCTAAAAATACCGAGATTTTTGACATGAAATTGGATATTTTTTTCTGCAGTATAAAACTCAAAAAGCACATAACTGCTGGCCAATGTCGCATGTCCACAAAAGTCCACTTCAGTGGTCGGTGTAAACCAACGAATTTCATAATTACTGCTGTCAATTTTTTTCACAAATGCAGTTTCAGACAGATTATTTTCCAAAGCAATCTGTTGCATCAAGTGTTCATCTAACCATTCATCCAACACCAAAACCGCCGCTGGGTTGCCTTTAAATAACACTTGGGTAAATGCGTCCACTTGATACATTTTCATTGATAGAACTCCTGATTTAGTGATTTATATTAAAGGCTTTTGAAAATATTTCATGCGTTATATGCTATGTAGCAACACTTTTTAATAAAACATCTAAGTTTTAGATGAACTTAAATATAGGTACAATTTTGAAAACGCATATTCACCCTGTTCCTTTAGAAAAATCATACCGACTTTTAAATCATGGGCCGACTGTGCTCGTCTCTGCTCAGGATCAAACCCATACCGGTGTGATGACTGCGGCATGGGCATGCGCCTTAGAGTTCAATCCTGCAAAAGTGACGGTAGTACTGGATAAATCAACTAAAACACGTGAGATTATCGAGAATTCAGGCTATTTCGCCTTACAAGTACCAACACTAAAACAACTCAAACTGGTCTATGCACTTGGCATGATGAGCCAACGTGATGCGCCAGAAAAATTACGCCAATGTGGCGTGGAATTATTTCAATTTAATAACTCAAATATTCCTGTGGTTGAAGGTTGTGCTGCTTGGCTACTGTGCAAACTTATTCCTGAGCCGCACAATCAACAAGCGCACGATCTGTTTATTGGCGAAGTCATTGCTGCCTATGCAGACGACCGCGTCTTCCGTAACGGACATTGGTATTATCATGAAGTAGCAGATGAATGGAAAAGCCTACACCATGTTGCTGGCGGGCACTTTTATACCATTGGTAATCCCGTATCTGTAGACGAGACACCAGACTAAAATAGTGCTATGAACTCTGTCGTTTACCTAAGGTTGAAAATCAATAATCATCCGTTTTGAGCATTTTCATGCTAACTTTAACTTAATTTTAAATATTGAATGAATGGATATGACGTTTAAAATACATACATTGGATGTCAAAAATTCACTGCAAAATTATATTTGGCTGCTTGAACACACCGAAAGCCATGATGTCATTGCAGTAGATCCTACTGAAGCTGCCTTGGTCGAGCGCTATTGTCAGGAACATCAACTCAATCTTACGCAAATTTGGCTAACGCATTGGCATAAAGATCACGTCGGTGGCGTACCAGAACTTATTCAGGATAAAAACATTGCTGTTTACGGTCCCCGTGCAGAATTGAGCCGTATTCCATGGGTGAATTATCCTCTCGATCATAATGACCGTTTTGAATTTCATGGTCTTGAAGTTGAAATAACAGCAACGCCCGGCCACACCCTCGGTCATATCGTATATTTTATCGATGACATTCATACACTTTTCTGTGGCGACGTATTATTTGCTATGGGCTGTGGACGTGTATTTGAAGGTACTTTTCAACAAATGTACGATTCATTGAACCGTATTGCCGCATTCCCTGCAGAAACTCAAGTGTATTGTACTCACGAATACACCCTGTCGAATGCGCAGTTTGCGCGGCATGTTGAACCCGACAACCTTGCCATACAACAGCGTTTTGATGAGGTTGAATCCCTACGCATGCTTGGACAATGTACTTTGCCAAGCAGCATTGAATTAGAACTAGAAACCAATCCATTTTTACGCGCAGAAAGTGTTGAAGCGTTTCAGCGCTTAAGAGAACTTAAAGACAATTTTTAATTGGATTGAGAGTTTAATGAATTTAAGATTTCATCACAAATATACTGTTTTTATTTGTGATGAATATTTCGGGACGATTTATCATTCTATATTTATAAAATTTGATTGCTTGCAGCAAACTCATCCAATTCAGCTTGAGTCACAACTCGAACGGCTTGCATTTCATCGATACGTACCATCAATAAACCACCTAATGCCGGCTGATAACGTCGTGCACTACCAAATGGGTGTATATGCCACTTTGGATTGCTCCGAAAAGACCAACCAATCTTCATGTCCAAGCATCACCGCAACAGGCGTCTGTCCCGCTTGTTGCATCTGTTCAATTTTTGCTTTTACAGCGTGCTCAATGTTCTGCATGCGTTCAATCTACTTATACTAATAGAACATAGTATAAAAGCTTTTCGACAAATCTTGATGTGAAATAGCTTTGCATGCTCACCTATCCAGTTAATTTGGCTGTGAACAAGTCTTTATTTGCAATCAATATTGCACGCCCAAACAGCTGTGCATTCTAAGCCAAGCAATCGTTTATTTTGCGCACAGCTTCTCTATAGGCATAGGATAGATTTTAAGCCAGCAGTTAAAAACCAAATTTTTAAAATACGTTATATTTACTTACATTAAGTTTAGCTTGTTATAAAACAGCAATTTAAATGAATTTATACAGTTTACAAGCCGATAATCTGTTTATTTATCCATCAAAATTTCATATTTTAAATAAAAGTTTTCCCTTTCCCCTTTAAAAAATATTTTGACACCCCTATTTAATATTTTAATGATTGATAAGGAGTTCGCTCGTGAAAAAAGTGGTTAAAGCAAAAAATTTAGTTGCCTTCCGTCTTTGGTTGGAAAAGTTAGGATATTCTGTTCGCACACTGGCAGATAATCGTGGATTTACATTCAGTTTTAAAAAAGAATATGGTCTAGTGACTGTAGACTTGTCTGGTAATGCTTTGGCCATGCAGCTCGGTGAAGAGTTTGAAGATCATTTAAAGGCATAATCTGCTCTATAATTTATTCGAACGATTTGAAATAAATGATTTAATTCGATTGATTCGAATCCACATTTCTAAATTTGCCCGTATATGCGGGCTTTTTTTCACCTTTGTTTTACTGACACATTTTTATTGATTTAAATTTCAGACAATAAAAAAGCAAGATTAGACATCTTGCTGTATCTCTTGGTTCATCATCTTTCATTAGATTTATTTCATTAGATTATGTCTTCAAAAAAACCACGTTTGAGACACTGATTTTTTTCGAATTTCAAAAACAAAAAAGCAAGGTATAAAACCTTGCTTAATCTAATGGTGGGGACGGAGAGACTCGAACTCTCACACCTCGCGGCGCTGGAACCTAAATCCAGTGCGTCTACCAATTTCGCCACGTCCCCAACAGGATTGCTGACAATGTCAGACTTTAATTTGTTTTAAAAACCTGTTTATTTGGCAACTTAATAAATTAAGTGGTGGGGACGGAGAGACTCGAACTCTCACACCTCGCGGCGCTGGAACCTAAATCCAGTGCGTCTACCAATTTCGCCACGTCCCCAACAGGGTTGCTGACAATGTCAGACTTTTTAAAACTTGGCAGAGGATCAAGGATTCGAACCTTGACGAACGGTTTTGGAGACCGTCATGCTACCATTACACCAATCCTCTGTAACCTTCATTACCAAACTCATGTTTAGTAATTCAGTGGTGGGGACGGAGAGACTCGAACTCTCACACCTCGCGGCGCTGGAACCTAAATCCAGTGCGTCTACCAATTTCGCCACGTCCCCGATGGCTGTGTATATTATAGAGATCACCCCTACATGACAAGCCTTTTTTATAAAAAAGCATCTTGTTTGTTTAAATAAAAAACAATAGTGCTTTTTTTGTATTTTTCTTAAGCAAATTCAGCAACTAAGTCGCTTTTTAAGCGATAAAAATCCACCAATCTGTCATTTTTTTGCTTCATCAACATGTGTTGCAATAGCTGAGTAAACCCTTGATATTGCAGTGGCAGATCAAGCTTTAAGCGTTGGCAATGTAAATAGGCCCAATCTTCATAGTTTTTCGCCTCTAAACGCTGTGATGTCAGCCATTCCAAAAAAATAATCCCCAGCGCATAGATATCACTGTGCAAAGATTTCGCTTGTCCATGGAAAAGTTCTGGAGCCATATAACGTGGTGTCGCAGTTAAGGCATCTAACTGATCAAATTCTAAAGGTAACGCTTGCTCAAAATCGATGAGTCTGCACTGCCCTTGCCAATTCACAAAATGCTCTTGTTTTAAATCTGCATGTATCCAACCGTGCAAGCTTAATCGTTCAACCACATCGAGTGCTTGCCATAGCACTTGCCTCACCTGCGCAAGGCTCAAATTCGATGCAGGCTGTACGAACCAAGGCTCGGCATTCGGGAGTATTAATAGGCGATCAATAGACTCTTGCTGAATACTGAGATGCGACTGTTTTATCACTTGAAAAGGTAGCGTGATGCTGTTTTGTGTAGACGCTTGACTAAATAGTTGGTACAGCTCAATTTCACGACCAAAACTAGCTACATGTTCAGGACTGCTGTCACTGACTTGCGCCTTGAGCCAATAACGTTGTTGATTGAATTGAAATTGATATAGACGACGCCCAAAAACCAAACTTTTAGATTTGGTTTTTGGCTCATAAATGATTTGCGTTAAATCTGTGGATTTAAACCGCAATAAACTCTGCATGTCGTTGGCTGGGTTCATTTTGATAATTTAATAATTCCAAACAATGCTGAATGGTCTTACCGATACGGGCTTGCGTTTCGATTAATGAAATCTTCGGCCATGTGGCTCTTTCACCTTCACGTTGCAATACCTTAAACAGATAAGGTCGAGGATTTTGCAACATATAACTATAGTGTCTTAAGCCATATTTCCCCACAATATTGACATCACCATAGTAACGCTGATCCATCACGCCATAACCATGATCAAGCAAACGTCTAACAGGTGGAATACTTCCTGCGCGCTCACGGGCAAAATCCATAACCCCTTTACTAATCACCTTACCTTGACGACGAACGATCCGCTCAGGCCAACTCAACATGCTTTTACGAAAGCGTGCAGCATCATCCTGCATAAACGGCACAATATGCGGATTGACCTGACTGGCGATACTATAATTAATATTATATAGACGTGCCATTTTCTCCTGTGGGAAATCACTGCGCACACTACCATCTACCCAACGTGTTGCCGACATATATGGCGTAAATTGCCCGTCATAACGCTTACTGGTCAGTCGTACCGGTGGAAATAGAATGGGCACTGCACATGATGCCAGCACTGCACTCCATACCAACAAATCGGGTGAGGTATAGGCATTCATAATTCTTGCATCTTGTGATGCATCATAAGGCGCAACTGCCACATTGATATGCAGACCAGATTGCTTATAGGCTTCGAAAAAAGTTAAGTCACCTAAGTTTTCAACCAAAAACTTTTTCAGATATTTTACATCCGCCAAGCCGCCATTACCCTGCACTAACTCAGTCAATTTCCGAAAGTGAAATGCCTCACTAAAGAAGTTTTGTCCGTTTAATAAATTGGTAAATTCTGACGGTTTAGATACACCCAACATCCCTGTCATAATGGCGCCAGCACTGGAACCTGACAAAACTTTTGGCATGAGGTCTTGTTCCATCAGCGCTTTACACACACCGGTATGAAACAAGCCTAAAGTTGAACCGCCGGAAAACATCAATACAGGTTGTCCATAGGCTTTTTGGCTTTGTTCAAAGAATTCAATTTTTTGTGCAGCATTGAGACAAACGCATTCTTCGGATGCAATAAAGGCCAAACTTTGACTCACCTCATCAACATAGTCTTCAATAATTTTTTTGGTGCCGACGTAGGCTTCTGTAAACAGCAAGGGATGGGCAATATTGCCCACATCATAAGTTAAACCTTCACTTAAAATGTACATCAAATCTCGAGTACGTTTCTGAGCACGATATCGTCTCAGTAACCCTAAACGATGAGTAATAATTTCTGCATCAAAATACGGTGAACTATTATCGAATTTCCATTCTTGCGCACCCGATTCTTCATCTATTTTAAGTGCGATATCTTTCCATTCTTCATAACATTCAGCACGGTCGAGCTGACGCTTTAATTTTTTTATCCGATATGCCTGATGTGGATTAATACTTTTTGAAAACCCTGTAAACAACATGACTATCCCTCAGCACACTTTAAACTGTTCACTCAGCTAGATTTATAACAACTTTTTGGTTATTCGAATAGCGCTGATCTGCCAGAACAATCATTTAACTTTGACATATTTCAGCAATTATAACTGCATTATTGATGTACACTGCTGTCATATACTAACCAACAACAAGACACGACAAGCTGACTTATCATGGCTACAATTGATTTACCTGACAACATCCTTCAATCGCTATCTACTGTACTCTTACAACTACAGCACAGTTTGCCTGAGCTTAAACAAGCACCCGATTTTTCGAGTATCGCGTTTAAATGGCAAGATAAACAGCTTAAAGCCATTCAACAGCCCAAAGTCATGTATTTAGAAGATTTAAAAGGAATTGAACGTCAAAAAGAAAAAGTGATTCAAAACACTTTACAGTTTTTAAAAGGCTTACCTGCCAATGATGTTTTACTCACTGGCTCTCGTGGTACAGGTAAATCATCCATCGTCCGTGCTCTGCTCACCCATTATGCAGACCAAGGTTTACGTTTAATTGAAATTGAGCGTGATGATCTATCTGATTTACCAGAAATCCAAAATTTAATTAAAAATCGCCCTGAAAAATTTATCGTATATTGTGATGATTTGGCATTCAATGCTGAAGATGAAAACTATCGCAGTTTAAAAAGTGTTTTGGATGGTTCATTACAATCAGGTTCAAGTAATTTTATTATTTATGCTACCAGTAACCGTCGTCATTTATTGCCTGAATTCATGCATGAAAACACACCTGTAACCAAGGTAGATGTGCCTCAATATACTGAGCTCCATCCACAAGAAGCGATTGAAGAAAAAATATCTCTTTCTGACCGCTTTGGGATGTGGCTGTCTTTTTACCCAATGGATCAAAATTTATATCTCGAAATTGTGGAACACTATCTTGCCAAGGCTGATTTAGCCATGACCAGCGAAGTTCGTGCTGAAGCCTTAAGATGGTGTCAGTCTCGTGGGCAGCGTTCAGGCCGTGCTGCTTATCAGTTTTCAAAGCATTGGATTGGGTCTGAAAATCTAAAGGCTTTGGAAAAATAACGTCTACAATATTTTTATGATCTGAAAATATAAGTTCTGCAAAGCCAGTCAGATTATTTCAAAAAAAGCAGCCACATCCTCGTTGGCTGCTTTTAAATGCTAATCTAAGAATTTAGCAAACTCGATTCAAACTCTTGATTAAATCAATTGCTTGAAAATCATTAAGAACACACCGCTTATGGCGCTAAATTGAGTTGAGCGATTCACATATAAGGTTCTGATGCCTAATATTTTGAGTTTATAATTGCGCTATGCTTGTGAAAAACATATATCAATTACACTTATATTTTCCTTTAAATTAACTTTAATCATATTTGTATCTTCAAAAGTTGAATCAAAAATTTGCTTTTCATTTTTTAAGACTTTGAATTTCCCAATTGAGGTTGCTTTTGATACGTCATTTTTCAAGACATCTATTTGAATTTGTTCTTCATTTTCAGATTTTGCTGATACAGTAAATTTCAATGCACTTGTTGGAATACCACGTAAATTAAAATGCTGATTTACAATTTCCTTTAACAATGTCTGACATTCAACAGAGTTCTTAAAAGTACTCTTTAGCTCAGTTGCTGTTTCTTGTTTCGTACTACAAGCAGACAAAGAAATAACCATAAATCCTAGTGCTAATAATTTATTCATCTTTAATTTTTTTAGTTAAGTTTAAAACTTAGCATAACAAAAGACTCAGATAGATGAACATAACATTCACTATAATTTTTTTTCATTTCCCCAAAAAAAAGAGGCTAATTTAGCCTCCTTTTTAACCGATTTTTACGCTTCGTTTGGATTACTTAATTCCGTCATCGGCCAACGCGGTGTAGTCGTAACAGACAAACCATCATGCTGACCCGCTTTAAGACGCTGATAACCAGCAAACGCAATCATTGCACCATTATCTGTACAAAGCGCAGGTTCTGCATAAAACACATTTGCACGGATTTTTGCCAAGTCAGCTTCTAAGCGCTCACGTAAACGTTTGTTCGCACTTACACCACCGGCAATAACTAAACGTTTTAAACCGGTTTGTTTTAAGGCTTTAACTGATTTTTTCACCAATGTATCAACCAACGCTTCTTGGAAAGATGCAGCGATATCCGCCTCACGACCTTCGCCTTCAACTTTTTTCAATTGAACTGAAACGGCAGTTTTTAAACCACTAAATGAAAAATCTAAGCCTTGGTGTAGCATTGGACGTGGAAATTCAAAGGCATTGATGTCGCCATTCATCGCCAATTTCGAAATATTTGGACCACCTGGGTATGGTAGCCCCATCATTTTAGCGACTTTATCGAATGCCTCACCTGCTGCATCATCAATCGACTCACCCAATAATTCATATTGACCGATTCCATAAGCAGCCATCAATTGAGTATGTCCGCCAGAGACTAAAAGTGCCACAAATGGAAATTCTGGTGGAGTTTTAGACAACAAAGGCGCCAACATATGACCTTCCATATGATGCACGCCAATAGCAGGTTTATTCAGTGCAAATGCCAATGTGCGACCAAACAATGCGCCAGTCATTAAGGCACCCATCAAGCCCGGTCCGCGGGTATATGCAATGGCATCAATTTCAGATTTATCTATCTGACTTTCTTCAAGCAATTGTTTTATTAGAGGAATTAACTTGCGCACATGATCACGTGAAGCTAATTCAGGTACCACACCACCATATTCTGCATGCAGTTTGATTTGGCTATACAATACTTGTCCGCGTAATCCTTGCTCACTATCGTAGAGTGCGAGTCCTGTTTCATCACACGAAGTTTCCAAGCCTAAAACGATCATTAAACTGCCTTTTGCCCATTTCAAAATATTGCGAAACCTATTATAGACTTGTGATATGAGATGTAAATGAGTAAAATACTGACCTTCACTTGTGATCAAGGGTAATTCGACCCGAGATCTTATCCATAACTTAATGAGGATTCTTCATGCCACAAGTTAAATTGAAAGAAGGCGAACCAGTAGACGTAGCTATCCGTCGTTTCAAACGTTCATGCGAAAAAGCAGGTGTTCTTGCTGACGTTCGTAAACGTGAATTCTACGAAAAACCAACTCAAGAACGTAAACGTAAAAAAGCTGCTGCTGTTAAACGCTACCAAAAGAAATTGGCTCGCGAATCAGTACGTACTACTCGCCTTTACTAAGATTAATTTGTGATTGATTGACTAACCTGGACAAGATAAATGACTACTTTAAAAAACCAAATAACTGAAGTTTTGAAAGCAACAATGCGTGCTAAAGAAATGGATAAGTTAACGGTAATACGTAGTCTACAGGCAGCAATCAAGCAAATCGAAGTCGATGAGCGCATAGAGCTTGACGATAACCAAGTTCTTGCGGTCATTGAAAAGCAAATCAAACAACGCAAAGAATCGGTTAAAGCCTTTTTAGGTGCAAACCGAGATGATTTAGCTAGTAAGGAACAAGCCGAGATTGAGGTGTTATCTCAATTTCTACCAGAAGCTATGACTGAGGAAGAACTTGATTCCATCATTGCGCAAACGATTACTGCGCAAGAAGCTACTAGCATGAAAGATATGGGTAAGGTGATGAACTCTCTACGTCCGCTCATAGCCGGACGTGCCGATCCTGCACAAGTTTCAGCTAAAATTAAAGCGAAACTCTCTTAATCTTTCATCTATATTGTTTGATTTGGTCTATTTAAGTACGCTGATGACTTAAATAGCCAAATTATCCAAATTCAAAAAAAATTCAAATCCACACATCATTTATTTTTCTTTATCATCTAACGATTTCATACTTACAAATATCTCGCCAACTTCCATCTACTGGATTTTGAATTGCAGCTTGTTCGATTTCAATCAATTTAAAATTTGCTCGTTCACATAGACGTCGTGCTTGCTTGTTTTCTACATCTACAAAAGCGTTTAATTGCTGAAATCCTAGATCATTCAATAATTGATCCACAAATAACTGCAAAGCTTCTGTCATCAAGCCCTGCCCTTTAAATTCAACATTTCCCCAAAATCCAACGGCAGCTTGGTTTTCCATCCAATTGATTTGATGAATATCCATGACACCTAAAAAGTTATGCGACTGTTGCTCACGAATCACATAAACAAAATTTTCCTGATTTAACGCTGCCAACACTCTCGAATCACAAAATGCCAATGAAGCATCTAAATTAGGTTCTTGTAAGGACCAAGCCAAACTTGCAGGAAACATTCGTAAGGTTTCTATACTTTGACAAATAGCCTCATAAAGTGCTTTTGCATCGTGGCGCTGAATCAACTGAAGCGTGATTCTGCCATGACTCATACCAAAATCATCGAGTTTCATTTTTATTCAGTTTCTCGTGATGATTTAAAATGCTTATAAATTTATTTTTAATTTAGGGCACATTGCACATTATATTTTTTTAATAATTGCATCTCTTTTGATGCGATCACCTGCTGAATCACATCCTGCTTATTCATATTACGGTACTCACGATCTAAAAATGCACGATTTTCGTCTGCAGCACGATATAGATCATTTACATAAGTCTGAACAATACCGCAGTATTTCACTTGCTGGTCTGCTTTAAATCCCTGTTGCTGTGGGTCTAACTGACTAAAAAATTGGCGTACATCGGTTTTATATTTTTCGTTAATATCATTCACAGCGATCACATATTGCTCTGCGCTCGCTGCTGCAATATTCGTTGCTAAGCCCAACAGACAGGCCGCTAAAATTATATTTTTCATTTGTAAGTTCTTAATCATAAACATTTTACATCCAGCTAGTTTACACTGATTAATCTAAGCCACTAAAACTACAATTTGCACTTTATAATCGACATAGATAAGTGCATCACAGTTGAAATCTTTATATTTTTAATTTCCGCTCATTTTGCATTTCGTCTACACGCTGCTTGATTTTTGCAGAAAGACTTTTCGAGTCTTTGGCGATGCGCTGCGCCTGTAGCAAAGATTTAATCGCGCGTTCTTCATCCCCGCCCCAATACTCTACTTCAGCTCGATATCGCAGCACATTGACCGAACGGAAGCTTGCATCTTTGTCTGCATCAGCCATTTGCAACATCAGTCGCCAACCACTCAAGTCGCGTGGATTTGCTTGTAAAAATCGCTGTAGAATCAGTTGTGCTTGCGCATATTCTTTGTTTCGAATCAAAGCCTCTGCATATTTATAATTTAAAGCACGATTTTCAGGCATAATGATTGCCGAACTTTTCACAGCGTTCACGGCTTCAGCCGCTTTGTTTTGACCCAACAGCACATCGGTCTGCAAAATAGTAAAAAGTGCATGCGAAGCATTTTGTTTTGCTGCTTCATTTAATAACTTTTGAGCAGCACTAAAGTCACCTTGTTTAATATGCAAGCTCACCAAAGCCAACTCAGCTGCATAATTCTTTTGCGCCACCATCGCATTTAATTGCAATTCAGTCGCCTGACCTGACAGTACTCGACTATACCAGCGCAGAATTTCAAAATCTTGATCAACCAAACTGGTTTTAACTTGAGGCAACTGATTGGCACGTAAGCGCGCTTCGCTCATACGCTCCGTGGTTAAAGGATGCGTCAACCAAAAATCAGGCAGAAAGCTCACTCGACTCGTAGAGCGATGCATCACTTCAAAGAAGTCAGCCATGCTCTGCGGATTGTATCCAGCACGATACATATACTGCATCCCGATACGGTCTGCTTCACGTTCTTGATTGCGGCTATAGGTTAGCTGTTTATCCATCAAAGCGGCTTGTGAACCCATCATTACAGCCGCACCGACATCACCATCTGCCTGTGAGGCCACCAAGGCTCCGACCAAAATACCGGCTAGTGACAATAAACCTTGCCCTTTAAAAGCTTCTTGTGAACGACTGTAATGACGTTGTGAGACATGTGCAATTTCATGCGCCATCACCCCTGCCACTTCATCCATGTTGCGAGCTGAATTAATTAATCCAGCATTTAATGCAAATAAACCTCCCGGCACAGCAAAAGCGTTAATTTGTGGATCATTAATTAATAACAAACCGACCGGTTGGTTGAGTTGGGTTTGGCTCAAAATATGCGTAAAGACAGATAAAAGACGATCTTCCATCCACGGATTTTCAGTCACAGGAAGTTGACGATGCACCTCACGATACACCTTCTCGCCAATGGCACGCTCTTTTTGTTGATCCAACAAGCCGACACCACTACCTATTTCAGGCACAGAAAATTGTGGGGATGAACTAAAATCTACGGACTGCGTCTGCGCCAATGTCGAACAAAGCCCGAGACCACATGCCAGTAAAATCTTTTTCAAAGTCTATTCTCTAAATTTCATATTCGTACTTCATCGAATATAGCATTGAATTTTGGTGAATTATGGAGAAAACTGTTGTGATTGTTTATTCAAATTTTGGATTGACCACATAGCGTGGCGCGCACTCATGTACCAAAACATCCACTAGATTTTGATAAGCCAATTCCGCCATACGTTTACGAGTTGCCGCTGTTGCTGAACCCACATGGGGTAATGTCACGACATTGGCTAATGTAAATAATGGCGATTCTTGAAGTGGCTCTTGCTCATACACATCTAAGCCTGCTGCAAAAATTTGACCACGACTTAATGCATCGATTAAAGCGGCTTCATCAATCACTGAACCGCGTGAAATATTGACCAATACCGCATGCGATTGCATCAAGGCCAACTCACGTTCACCAATTAAAGCTTTCGATTCTGCATTTAAATCCACTGCAACGACCACAAAGTCAGCACGTTGCAACAAATCATCCAAATCACAATATTGCGCTGATAACGATTCAGCCAATTCAATTTTTTCTCGGCGATTATGATAGAGTACATTCATATTAAAGCCGTAGCGAGCACGACGCCCAATCGCTGCGCCAATATGTCCTAAGCCAATAATACCAATAGTTTTAGCAAAGACATCCATACCAAATTGCTCAGGACCCACTGTACGCTTCCACTGCCCTTGTTTGGTCCATTGATCCAATACAGGCACTTTACGTGCTGCACTCATCAACAAAGTAAATGCTAAATCTGCTGTAGTTTCCGTCAATACATGCGGAGTATGGCTCAACCAAATATTTTTTTGATTTAAAAATGCTAAATCATAGTTGTCATAACCGACACTTACACTTGAGATGACTTTTAATTGTGACGTATGCGCTAAATTCGAAGCATTCAACAAACGTCCCGCACCGATCATGGCGTCAGCATCTTTTGAATGCTCAAGAATTTGCTGATTCACATCGCCCAATTTAGGGCTAATTTGGAAAACTTTAAATTGCTGTTCTAAACGTTGAATTATTTCTTGATCTATTTGACTAAAAACCACTACTTTTTTTTGCATAAATTTTCCATTTACGTCATTTAAGTATTTTGTCCTGCCTTGTTTTGCATAAATTGCCATAGGCGTTTTTTCAATAAAGGCTGTTCAATCATTTGCTGTAAAGATGCCAATGGATACACTTTCTCATGATCTAGATGCGGAATATCGCCTAGACAAATGACATTTTTATCCAAGCTCATCGCATCGATAAAGCCCTGCACATAAGATGCTGCACCACGACCATCTTGCAAATTCACCCAACCAAATGGCCACTGTAAGGCAAAAAAATCTGCACTGACTGCGCGCTGAATATTGCTCCACAAAACTTGCTGCTCTGCCGTTAATTCTGTGGCATCAATGACAATGACACAGTGCATTAAACAGATGGCTTCTAAGTTAAACGAAGGGATTTGAACAATTGGACGAACTTCAACAGGCTCAACAACCTTTGGTTCATCTTTAGGTGCTTCTACAGATTGATTTACAACAATATCAACGTTCTTTTTAAGCTCAGTCTGTGATGAAACAGGCGTTGGCTGAGGCTCATTTTTGAGTAGAATTTCAGAGACTATTTCAGGAGCCGCCTGATCTCGCCAAATATTTGAGCTAAATTGCTGACACGGAGCCGCCTGAGGAATCCATATATCAATTCCCATTGCCGCCATTATGCTTCGCTGATGCCCAATCATGCTTTCATTTTCACCTATTCAAGGCTTGTTATTCTAACGGGATTCACTCTGTTTTGCTGAACTTTTATAAATCAATTAGACCACTCTATTTCTCTAATGATTATGTAGACTTGCTCAGACTACTTTTGACTTAAAATTAAACAATTTATTCATAAATCAAGCCGCTATAAATAATTATACGATCATTAAACTATTTTTCTTTTGCATTAGTTCAACTATCTCAGCTGATTCAAATCCAATACGCCAATATAGTAGCTGCAAAACATCCAACTCATCTTGCGTGATAATTCGATCATTCCATAAACATATTTCAGCAACCCCAAGAATGCTTAACCGCTCACGCAGCAGCAGCCCAGAAATATCATTTAGGATTTCAGCCAAATCAATTGGCTCATCAGATATATCGCGATAGAACTCTAGTTCTTCTTTCGTTAAGATTCGATTGAGGATTTTTTCACGCACTTCGAGCTGGTTATCACTGTTAATTTGTTGCACATGCAGCAAGGCATCAATCAAACGCACAATACTGGGTTTTACATCTTCTAAAGACGTAGGCGTATGTGCAGGCAACAGATTTAACTCATATTTGACTGTTTCAAGTAGTAATGCATCGAGTAATCCAATTTCACCATCTTCTTGAATAATCTTGGCCAGCTTGGTTAAGAACTGCCGAGAAATTGTTGCAGGCATGGTGCCAATATTTTTACATGCCTCATGAAAAATTGAGATATGCACACGACCATCAAGATTCAATAAGGCATCCACAATCGCACGACTGACTTCAGCTTCAGTCGGAATAAATTCTCGATACTGACGAATCATTAAAATCGCAACCATCACCTCACGCGAACCGGTTGCAGTTTGCAAGGCACGTTGGATCAATTCAGGCCGCTGCCAATTTTCACGAATCTCGGGGTTCAACGGTTTAATTGCATCTCGTATCGCAAAACTGATCGGTGACAAGCGCAGTAAAGGTAATGGTTGTGGCGAGTTCCATGGAGTTGCAACATCTGGACTGGCTTCTTCTAGTGAACGGAACAAATAAAATAGCGGTTGGTTTCGCAGTTTTTTTAAATTTTCTAGTTGCAGGTCATGAATGAGCGCCGGATTTAATTCAAAAATGCGCTGTTCAATACTTGGGTGAATATTCATCCAGTTTTGCGGACTGAGTGAGTTTGCAAAACACATATGAGAAATCGATTCCGCATATTCACTATGAATTTGCGAACCTGAATGATGCACATAAATCCTTAATAAGGTTTGAATATTGGCATCATTTTGAATCAGACGTTTAGTTTTCTGGTCATTACGATAGGTTCGAGAACCCAAAGAGATATATTTAATAAAGCGGGAAATCAAAACACCTAAACTACCGATCAACCAAATAACTGCGCCAATCGCTACAAAGAGCGTTTCAAACTTATTGTCCCGTGCTTGTCCATTTTTATAGAAACCACGTTTTGCAATTTTACTGCCCCACTGACTAAAGGTCGTCAAACCGCTATATAAGATTTTCAAACGGGTATTTTCAGCAGCTTCCCCCGACAAGATCTTATTAAATTCATGGCTCAGCAAACCATACATTTCCATCTCATCTAGGGTTTGTAAGGCACCCCAGGTTAAAATGATCGATGTATCTCGAGGGCTAAAACCAGCGGTGAGCGCATTCACACCCACTTCATCAGGTAAGACATAAAGTGCAGGAGTATCGATTAGAAAGGTATCTGCCAATTGCTCTGTCATACGCAGTGCAACACTTTCTTCAGGAATACTTTCTATCAGACTGAGACGACGCGCACCTAACTGTTTGGCAAGTGAATAACCACCTAAGCGAAAGGTGTAAAAATCATAGAGAACTGAAACCAACATAATCAGCAGCACAGCTGCCACTAAAAATGGGCTAAGGACATGCCAATAGATAGACTGAGTGGAATCATAATAATCCACAATTAAACCGACAATTACATTAATAATTGCGACGGTCAAAAACACTGCCGCCATACACATGGTGACAGGCCAAAACATATTTTTGTTTTTTATAAAATCATAACCCACACGTCTCAATGTAATACCCTTAAGCTACATTGTCTTTTGTTTGCTCATCATAAATGAAAAAAGCGGGAAATTCCCGCTTTTTCAGTATGTTTTCAGCAGATTATTCTTCGCGAACACCTGTTAAATCCACAGAAGCCGCATCAATGTTGACATCGATATAAGCTGGCTTTTCATTTTTTGCAGAGTCATTACGCTTACGCTCTAATGCTGCTAAATATTCAGCATCAATACCGCCTGCCACATATTTACCATCAAATACCGAGCAATCAAAGTCTTGTAACTCAGGGACTTTCTTGGTACGTACTGCAGATTTCAAATCTTCCAAGTCTTGGAAAATTAGGCGATCAGCACCAATGATTTCACGAATTTCTTCTACACTTCGTTCTGACGCAATCAGTTCAGATTTGGCTGGCATATCGATACCGTAAACGTTTGGATATTTCACCATCGGTGCAGCAGACGCAAAGAAGACTTTTTTCGCACCCGCATCACGCGCCATTTGAATGATTTCGTTACAAGTCGTACCACGAACAATCGAGTCATCGACCAAGAGTACGTTTTTGCCTTGGAACTCTAACTCTACAGGGTTGAGCTTTTGACGCACAGATTTCTTACGAAGTTGCTGACCCGGCATAATGAAGGTACGACCGATATAACGGTTCTTCATGAAGCCTTCACGGAATTTCACACCTAAGGTATTTGCAAGTTCTAGCGCCGAAGTACGTGAAGTATCAGGAATTGGGATCACGACATCGATATCGTGCTCATCGCCCCATTCACGTAGAATTTTCTGAGCAAGTTTTTCGCCCATTTTCAAACGTGCTTTGTAAACTGAAATACCGTCAATGGTTGCATCTGGACGCGCAAAATATACGTATTCAAAGATACAAGGACGATATTCAGGGGCTACTGCACACTGCTTGGTCGACATCACGCCATCAGCAGTAATATAAATTGCTTCACCCGGTGCAATATCGCGCTCAACTTTAAAGCCAAGCGCTGTAATTGCGACAGATTCAGACGCAATGATATATTCCATACCATTTTCAGTTTCACGAGAACCGTAAATTAATGGACGAATACCATTTGGATCACGAAAACCCACAAGGCCTTGACCTGTGATCATAGCAACAACCGCATAACCACCTTTGCAACGTTCATGCACACGTGAAACCACGTGGAATACATCTTCAGCACTTGGTGTAAGTTTTGCGCGTTTTTGCAATTCGTGAGCAAATACGTTTAATAATACTTCTGAGTCTGAATCGGTGTTCATATGACGTAAGTCAGTCTTGAACAAGTCATCATGAATTTCAGCAGCATTGGTTAAGTTACCGTTATGTGCAAGCGTGATGCCATAAGGTGAGTTTACATAGAATGGCTGAGCTTCAGCACTGCTTGAAGAACCAGCAGTTGGGTAACGAACATGGCCAATACCATAATTACCCTGTAATGCACGCATATGACGTGTGTGGAACACATCACGTACCATACCCGTATCTTTGCGCAGGAATAAACGACCATCCTGACAAGTTACGATCCCGGCTGCATCCTGTCCACGATGTTGTAACATCGTTAACGCATCAAACAACATTTGGTTAACAGGTGATTTACCAGCTATACCAACTACTCCACACATAGCAACCTCGCAGACAAGCTAGGGTTAATAAAAAGGATTATTTGTTGACTCACCTGATCCAGAACGTCCGTGCTTGTTCTGCGACTCAGATGGTAGGTCTGAAGATTTCTGAGCATCTTCAGACTGAATATGATGAAGTGCTTGATTTGCAGCATCTTTGGACAATTCGGTTGCCCAAGGCGCATATGGCAATAATGACTGAACCATTTTAGATTGTTTCCAATGTGGTGAACTTTCTACCCAAGGACCTAGCCCCTGCATAGTGATCAGCACCACCAACAATCCTTTTAAGCTTCCGAAAACACCACCTGCCAGTCGATTTAACGGACCAAGCTTTAATGTTTTCAAAATACTGTTCAATAACCATGTCGCGACCCAAGTCATGACTACAATCAACAATACAATAAATGCGAACGCGGCAATCTTCTGTACCACTGGATCTGTACTTAAAGATGTCATCGAAGGTGCAAGGACGGTTGCATACTTTGCCGCAATGACAAGTGCAAGAATCCATCCAATGAAGTTCGCAAAGGCTTTTACAAATCCTTGACGCAAACCGTTAAGCCCTCCAATGAGCAAAATAATCAGTATAAAGATATCAATGGTATTCATGATATTTACAATGCGTCTACGCAGTCTTTTACAAGTGTCGGACCTGTATATATGAGGCCACTATACACTTGTACAAGGCTTGCTCCTGCTTTTTGTTTCGCAACAGCATCTACGCCCGACAAAATACCACCCACACCGATCAATGGAATTTGACCGTTTAATACTTTAGCAAAAGCCGCCAAACATGCCGTACTTTTTTCAAAGACTGGCGCACCTGATAGACCACCAGCTTCATCACCAAATGGAAGGCCTTCAACACCTTCACGTGACAAAGTCGTATTGGTAACAATCAGACCATCAATTTTAAATTTTAACAATTGTTGTGCAATAAAATTAATGTCTTCAGGTTCTAGATCTGGTGCAACTTTAAGTACTAAGGGTACATAATGTTGATTTTCATCCGCCAACTCGAGTTGACTTTTCTTGAGCGTCTCTAACAGTTCAGTCAAAGCATCACCGCTTTGTAAGCTGCGAAGATTTTTTGTGTTAGGAGATGAAATATTAACCGTAATATAAGAAGCGTAGTTATAAACTTTTTCTAGACAAATCAGATAATCGTCAACTGCTTTTTCAACAGGTGTAACTGCATTTTTACCGATATTGATCCCAAGTACACCCTTAAATTTTGCAGCTTTTACATTTTCGATCAGCTGATCCACGCCATCGTTGTTAAAACCCATACGGTTAATAATGGCTTTTGCTTTCGGTAAACGAAATAAACGAGGTTCAGGGTTACCTGATTGTGGAAGGGGTGTAATTGTACCAATTTCAATAAAGCCGAAGCCCTGGCTCGCCAGCGCATCGATATAAGCACCGTTTTTATCAAGACCGGCTGCTAAACCAACAGGATTAGGAAATTCGATTCCCATACATGTCACTGGTTTAGACGCCACGTTTTGACGCATCATTCCCATCTTGTGAGAAGATTTCAACAGCGATAATGTCAGCTCATGTGCACGCTCTGGTGCTAAAGTAAACAACAAAGGGCGGGCTAGAGAATACAACATATCTATAAAAGTCTACTGCTTTTTAAGTCGGCATATTATAGGCACAGCACAAATAAAACACCATGCTTAGCAGATCTTTATTTTTACCGATTATTGTACACTCGCTGTTAATTTGATCTGTCCCGCTTCAGAACTTAATTCCATCTTTTCAATACTTAAACCCATTTGAACCAATTGCGTCAAAAAATTGGCCAGAATTGCATAATTTTCATGCATCACAGCAATCTGTATTTGCTCGCCGACTTGTTGAGATGCTACTGACAAGCCCTGTTGTTGCGATACACGCTGAACTTTTTCCAACGCGCTCAGTTGTGTATCACCTGCTGGTTTCATCGTGACGGCATTACTTTGCATCCAAACAACAGTATCTTTGAGTTCATTCACGCGCTTTTGTTGAAAATTTGCAGCTTTGTTCATATAAAATAGTGCCGAACCAATCGCTGCCACTACAACAAAAATTGTGGTAAAGATCACCATGACTCGTTCACGAGTAGAAAGTTGGTCTAAATAATCAGTGATGCGCTCAATTTGCCCATCTATACGTTGCTGTAGGTTTTCCATTTTTATCATTATTGTATTTTCACCAATCCAATCGCGCCGTTGGCACTTGGTTGAATATTCCCTAATTCGACTTTAAAACCTTGTTGTTTTAATTGATCAGTTAGGGTTTGTAGTACTTCTGCCGAATTAGCTTTTAACTCCATATTCAGCATCGAGGCTTCATAGCTCACACGATTTGCAGAAATTTGGTTTTGCATTAGAACAGGACCAACACGGCTCAGTAAAGACAAAGCCTGTGCATTGCCCGTTTGACTCTGACGCAATTGTGATTCGAACTGGCTTTTCAGCGTTTGTTCAGTGACAGGATAGCTTTGACCAAACCAATATTTAAACTGATCAATCGCTTGTGCCGCAGTGATATTGGCCACTTTTTTGTATTGATACCAGCGAACTGCATCATAACTAAACTGAGTAATTAGAGCCGCAACCAAAACAGCTGCACATGCTTTCCAATAGCCACTCACACCCGTATTGGCTTTGGCTTTCGGCAAAACATTGAGTGGGTGTTGTTTCGGTTTTTTTATATTGGGTAATTCATAATGAAAAGATTCAATGTGATCATGCGTTACAGCGGCTTCAAGACTATGCGTCTGATCTGAACTTAGATTTGAAATCTTATAGTTCGGCTGACCAATTTGATAATCTAAGTACAAAGCCAAATCATCAACGGATTGCCCGACATATTCACCATTTCGGACCAATAAATGACCGCTGACATTTGCCAAAACATGTTGCCCTGATTCTGGACTTGGTAAGACCAAAAAGTCAGGTAATAACGAAATGACTTTTACAGGAATTAGCGTCAAAGCATGCTGCATCGTTTCGACTGCACTATGTGCAATCCCCATGACCGTTAATTCATCTGGACTTTGAAAATGATGCAATACTTTCATTGCATCCAAAGGCAAAATGACATATTCCTCAAGTAAATATTTTACGCCGTCTGGGCCAAGTTTTTTATATTGGTTTTTTGGAAAATTTTGCTGAATGATTTGTACATCACGACTCGGAAAGAAAACAACCGCTTCCTTTCCCGCATGTGGCTGAATTTCCTGAATCAACTGTTCAAGTGTCGATGACTGCTTCCAGAAATCCCCTTCTGACCATTGCCAAACCCCATTGGCTTCGGGCATCCATAAATACAACATTAATTTTTCTGCCGTTTTAATTGGTTTTTATGTTGATGGTATAAACGTTTTAATTTGTGTTGATAACCCTGGAGCAATGACCGCTTGTTCATAAATGCGCGCTTCTGCCAAAGCATAGGGATTAAAATATTCTGAGACCAAAACACTGGCCATATGTGCCACAACGTTCATATGGCACACCACCACAATAGACTCATACGGTAAATGTGACAACCATTCCACTGCAACTTTGGCATCATCTTCCGGTTTGATGGCATTACAAATAACCACAGGCACATGTGGAAAATGTTTTTGCAAAGATGAAAGTGTTTGCTGCGCACGCAGTAGCGGACTCACCACAAAAACGTCTGGTTGAATTATATCTTTCAAATATGCTGCAGTTTCTGCCGCTTGAGTTTGTCCGCGCGCTGTTAAAGGACGCTTTTCATCATTCCCCATTACTGGCGGAGCAGCTTCGCCATGCCTAACCAATGTCAGTTGCATAAAATTTCCTTATTCTATTCCGCACATTATATACAGCCAGTATGACAAAGCTATGTGTATTGCATATTAATCAGCAAACTTAAACTTGCTGATGTGGCAAGACAAATTCAACATCACTGCGATGGCCATTTTTCATCAGTGACAATGCAATATTCAGTGCCGGCGCACCTTCAAAAATCACTTCGTACAAGGCACTGGTAATTGGCATATACACACCGAGCTCTTCAGAGCGTGCGCGTACTTGCACAATCGTATTAATCCCTTCCGCAGTTTGTCCGAGTTCTTTGGTAGCTTGTTCTAAGCTTTTACCACTACCGAGTGCAAAGCCGACTTGGTAATTGCGGCTGAGTGGACTACTACAAGTTGCAAATAAGTCACCGACACCAGATAAACCTAGGAATGTTAATGGGTTTGCGCCTAATTTCACTGCAAAACGGCTCATTTCTGCCAAAGCACGTGTCAAAATCATACTCTTGGTATTTTCACCGACACCATAAGCCGCAGCTAGACCCATCGCGACTGCATAGATATTTTTCAGAGCACCGCCCAATTCCACGCCATGCACATCATCACTGGCAAATACACGGAACAACGCACTGTGTAGCGCTTGTTGAACTGCATAACGAACCAGCTCAGATTGGCTTGCGATCACTGTTCCTGCTGGTTGTCCTGCAACAATTTCCTTCGCCAAGTTTGGCCCTGAAAGCACACCATAAGGGACTTCAGGAAGTTCTTCACGAATAATATCGCTCATAAAGCTAAAGGTATTGGCTTCAATACCTTTGGTTAAAGACACCACTGCTTGTGACGTGATAAAAGGCTTGATCTGCTGTAAAACACTACGGAAAGAATGGCTCGGAATGGCCACTAAAATAATGTCACGATTACATACTGCTTTTTCTAAATCTGAAACAGCGAGCAACCCAGCTTCTAATTGAAAATCTGGCAAGTAACGTTTATTGATATGTGTTGCATTGATATCCGCAGCCGCCGCCTCATCACGAATCCATATCATGGTGTCACAGCCATTACGTACTGCGGTATTGGCCATCGCAGTACCAAAACTCCCGCCACCCAATACCGTAACACGCAGTGCAGTTTTTTGGTCAACTGACACAGGGCTAACAAGACTTGCAAAATCAAGTTCTGACATTGTTCTTTTATCCTAATTTCTTTACTGATCGATCTTGTTCAATCGAACTATTTTTCACTTTTATTGGTTTGCTTTATGCCAATGGCTTACAAAGTCAGCAGACTGTATTTCAGCACGCGGTGGAATTGCTTTCACTGCTGTACCGATATAAATAATGCCTGAAATCAAATCATTTTCCGTTAAGCCTAAGGCTTGTTTAAACAATTTAGATTCAACCACCGCCCCACTACGCCACATGGTTGAAAAGCCCTGTGCTTGTAGAGAGAGCAAAAAGTTTTGTACTGCTGCGCCTGAACTTAAAATTTGTTCGAAATGCGGAACTTTGGGATGATCTTGTAATTGAGTTAAAGCCAAAACCAATAGTGGCGCACGAAATGGATGGTGTTTCACACGTTCCAACTGCGCTTCTTCTGTTTGTCCAGTATCAGCTAAGGCATGTGAAAGTAATTCACCAAATGCTTCACGTTCAGTTTCAGGAATAATCACGAAACGCGTAGGCTTAAGACGATGATGATCTGGCGCCGTTAAAGCGGCTTGAAACGCATTTTCCAATTGCTCAGCATTCGGCGCAGGTTCAATTAAATGACCAATCGACTGACGCTGATGAATATTTTGATGAACTGTATCAACTGCTGATTTTAGAATTGACATCTATACACTGTACTTTAAAACGTTTGCTCAAGATTAGCATATTCTCAATAACTTACTCTAGAATGTTTACGTCAGACTCGGTGCTTATTTGTTAAGTCAGCTTTATTCACAGATTTACTATAAAAAAACCGCATAACTTGTACAGCAGTTCCCTGTTCTATAAGAAATTTTATGTTCAAATAAATCAAATTATTTCTAACTCGGGGCACCGCATGAAAAAATTCAACAAAACTGTTGCCATTGTTAGCACGCTAAGCGCAACTGTGCTTTTAGCTGCATGTACATCTACGCCAACAAAATCTTTAGCGATTCAAAAACCAAATAATCAATATGAAGTGACCGCCGTAGGTAAAACCAGTTTAGCGGCAAAAAATAATGCAATTGCAGCTGCAAATAGTACCTGTGGTAAAAATGCGACCCCTGTCGTGGTAGATGAAAAGCAAGAATACAACGGTGTATTAAAAGGCGTGGTCGATGAAAAGACAGGTCAAATGATTCAGGCGGCGGCTGGCGTACTTGGCACCATTACAGGAAATAGCGGCAGCATCAGCAAAGATGATGATTACCAAACTGTACTAACCTTTAGTTGCCGTGCAAACTAAAACGTTAGTTTGTGATTTAGTTTTGTCATTAACTCAAAATGAAATAGTCAACATGAAATAAAAAAGCCTGCAAATCTGCAGGCTTTTTTAGAAGCAAAAATTAGCAATAACCGTCTAAACGGGTTAAAGGTAATTTTTGACCAATAGCTTTTTCAATTTCAGGTAGTGAAAAAGCATCATCTTCAGACAAGAAACTAATACTGACACCACGTGTTCCTGCACGACCTGTACGACCGATACGGTGTACATAATCATCAGACTGTTCAGGAAGTGTAAAGTTCACGACATGAGAAACGCCATCGACATGGATACCACGACCTGCAACGTCTGTTGCAATCATGATGTTATGTTGACCATTTTTAAACTGATCAAGCATTTTCAAACGCTTATCTTGAGCGATTTCACCTGACAACATCACCACTTTATAACCGTCTTTTTTGAGATGATCATAAAGTTTACGCACTTGATCACGACGGTTGGCAAAGATCATGACCTTTTCAATTGGTTCATCTCGTAAGATGTCTTCCAATAATTTATATTTATCAGACTTCGCCACCATGTAGACACGTTGCTCAACGTCTGCATTGGTTTTCTTTTCAGGCTCAATTTCAACTGTAACGGGCTCAAACAACCACTGCTGTGCAAGATTGAGCACGTCATAACTAAACGTCGCAGAGAACATTAGTGTTTGGCGTTGTTCTTTACGTGGTGAGAAACGCACAATACGTTTAACTGAAGGAATAAAGCCCATATCTAAAAGACGGTCAGCTTCATCAATCACTAAAAATTCAATTTGATCGAGCCAAACTTCTTTTTGTTCCACAAAGTCAATTAAGCGACCTGGGGTTGCAACCATAATGTCGACAAAATTACGATTTAATAGATTTTTTTGCTTATCAAAATCTACCCCACCGAGCAAAGTCATGACATTGAGATCAGTGTATTTCACTAATTCTTTAGCATCACTTTCAATTTGCAATGCAAGCTCACGGGTTGGTGCAAGAATCAATGCACGCGGTTCACCACGATAACGCTGTTCCTTAATTGGATTATTCAACAAGTCATTGATCACACTGACCAAGAAAGCCGCAGTCTTCCCAGTACCAGTTTGAGCACGACCAATAGCGTCATGTCCAGCCAATGTAAATTTTAAAACCTTTTGCTGAATAGGCGTCATATCCTTAAAACCCAAAGCATCAATGGCTTTTTTAAGGTTCGGATGTAAATTTAAGGTTTCAAAACCTGATGACATATAGATGTGCCCTAATTGAATAATCACAAAATTGCTGAAGCATTATAAACAAAAAACGCCCCAATTTACATTGGAGCGTTTTTGAGTACATTCAGACGATTAGTCTAAAGGTTGTACTTCTTCAGCTTGGAAGCCTTTTTGACCTTTAACAACGCTGAATTCTACGCGTTGGCCGTCACGAAGTGAACGGT
Source organism: Acinetobacter sp. YH12218 (assembly GCF_013417925.1). NCBI lineage: Bacteria > Pseudomonadati > Pseudomonadota > Gammaproteobacteria > Moraxellales > Moraxellaceae > Acinetobacter > Acinetobacter sp. YH12218. Next base: position 6,760 of record NZ_VPDB01000031.1, on the reverse strand, counting down.
GGCCTTCGCCCATAATTGCGCGGAAATGAACGAATACGTCGTCGCCGCCGTTACGTTGAATAAAGCCAAAGCCTTTAGTGTCGTTGAACCATTTAACAACGCCTTGTTCACGAGCTGTCATAAGTTAATCCTTATCGTATTTAAAAAAGAAGGACCACCCGGTGTTGCAAACAGCAGACCAAACAAGGTTAAAAAAAATATTTTTATTTCTAAGCTTGTAATCATTCTGTAAAACTATCAACAAAATCCCGGTTACATCCAAATATATCAAGAGTTAAGAGGCTTCACAGCCAACAAAAATCTTAACAACGCAACGAGCTTAACACGGGTTTACCGCAATTAATAGATTTTTTTGATCTATTTTCCTTTTGAATATTCTTATTTTTTCACATCGTTTGAGTTATAAATTACAAAGGATTTTTACCTATTTTAGGTTGGGATTTGGCACTGTATTTGCTAATATTTCCATTGAAATGTAAACATGTTGGATCTGCTTCGTGAGTGACAGCCAAAATTCGCTTTTAACTGTAGATGCAATGGGTAAACCCTGCCCGATGCCACTATTGATGCTCAAAAAAGCTTTAAAGAAAAGTCCAGACCAATCTTTATTGTTAAAGTCATCCGATCCGCACAGCCAACAAGATGTATCACGATACTGTCAAATACATCAGTTAAACTGTGAAATGCGCAAAATTTCCGATTCTGAGTTTCATTACTTAATTGAATCTTAAAAAGATTCAGTTAAACTAAATTGCTTCATAATTGAATAAAAGTTTACATTTCTATACCCAATTTTCCATAATTTACGGAAATATTGGATTAAGATGAATCTTAGTTATTGGGCTTACCCATTTTTAGTTCTCAAGGAGAAAACATGAGTGACAGCAGCAATCAATTGATGCCCCTGTCATTATCGGCACCTGGGGTGAATCTTGGTGCTTATATTAGTACTGTTAATCAGATTCCAATTTTATCGGCCGAACAAGAAAAAGAGCTGGCCGAACGTTATTATTATGACCAAGATTTAGACGCAGCTAAAATGCTGGTGATGTCGCATCTTCGTTTTGTTGTGCATATCGCACGTAGCTATGCAGGCTACGGCTTGCCACAAGGTGACCTGATTCAAGAAGGTAACTTGGGCTTAATGAAAGCGGTAAAACGTTTTGACCCAAATATGGGCGTACGTCTCGTATCTTTTGCTGTGCATTGGATTAAAGCAGAAATTCATGAATATGTGATTCGTAACTGGCGTATTGTCAAAATTGCGACCACTAAAGCACAGCGTAAATTATTCTTTAATTTACGTAGCTTAAAAAAGTCGTCTAAAAAATTAACTTTGGCTGAAGCACAGTCAATTGCCAATGACTTAAATGTGACACCCGAACAAGTCTTGGAAATGGAAGGCCGTTTAACCGCTTATGATGCTGCGTTTGAAGCTCAAGGTGATGATGACGATGAAGGTTCGACTCATGTTGCTCCTGCCCTTTATCTCGAAGATAACCGTTACGACCCTGCGCGTTTAGCGGAAGATGAAGACTACGAAGAACAAAGTACTTCAGCTTTACATGAAGCCATGGATCAGCTGGATGATCGTTCACGTAACATCTTACAACGTCGCTGGTTAGATGACGAAAAGTCGACACTGCATGAATTAGCGGCGGAATATAATGTATCTGCTGAACGTATTCGTCAGTTGGAAAAAAATGCGATGGAAAAAATTAAAGTCGCAATGTCTTCAAACTAAGTTGAAGACTTTTCCCAGTCATACTAAAAAAGAGCATTTCGATGCTCTTTTTTTTATGCCTGAATATTGTCGAATGACAAACTGCAACACAAAAACTTTGGGCATTTTTGCTTTAACCCAAGGTACTAAATATGCTATGGTTATGCGCAAATTTTGTTAAGGTGAATGCACATGTGGATTGCCATTTCCGCACTTAACTTAGCTTTTGCTGTGATGCTTGGTGCCTTTGGTGCACACGGATTAAAAGCGCGCGCGACTGAAGCCCAATTGGCTTGGTGGCAAACTGCAACGGACTATTTCTTTTATCATGCACTGGGCTTACTTGCCCTCGCGATCTTATCTAAAGTCATTCCCCAACTTCCAATAAAAGCTAGTTTCCTCCTTATACAAGTTGGTATTTTCTTCTTCTGTGGTTCTTTATATGTGATGGCTCTAGGCTTACCACGCGGTCTCGGTGCCATTACCCCAATTGGTGGAGCGTTGATGATTGCTGGATGGCTCATATTGGCCTGGAATGCATTTAAATACGCAAAATAATTAACAACAGATTTTGGCCTTATTCAATAGGTAAGGCAGCAAGAACGGAATCCACAAATGCAAATCTATTTAAACGGCGAAGCTACACAAACCGAATGTGTCAACCTCTTGCAATTGGTTCAACAATTACAACTGGAAGGCAAACGCTTCGCTGTTGAAAAAAATGAAATGATCATCTCGAAAAGTAAATTGGAACAAACCCCAATTGCAGAGCAAGATCATATTGAAATTATTCATGCCGTAGGTGGCGGCTAAAATGGAGCTCCCATGGAAGATACACCCCTAATCATTGGTTCACGTACATTTAATTCACGACTTTTAGTTGGTACAGGTAAGTACAAGGACTTAACGGAAACTGACCAGGCCATTCAAGCCAGTGGTGCTGAAATTGTGACCGTTGCCATTCGCCGTGTGAATATTGGTCAGCATCCAGACCAGCCGAACTTGCTTTCTGTAATTCCACCTGAAAAATATACGATTTTGCCAAATACAGCAGGTTGTTTCGATGCGAACAGTGCGGTCCGTACTTGCATGTTGGCGCGTGAACTATTAGATGGTCACAATTTGGTTAAACTTGAGGTTTTAGGCGATGAGAAAACCTTATATCCAAATATTACCGAGACTTTAAAAGCTGCACGTACATTGATTGACGATGGCTTTGAAATCATGGTTTATACCTCAGATGACCCGATTGTGGCACAAGAACTGGAAAGCATGGGCTGTGTAGCGATTATGCCTTTAGGTAGTCTCATTGGCTCAGGTTTAGGCATTCTCAACCCACATACTATTTCGATCATTAAAGACAATGCCAAAGTGCCTGTCTTGGTCGATGCGGGTGTAGGTACAGCAAGTGATGCAGCGATAGCGATGGAATTGGGCTGTGATGGCGTATTAATGAATACAGCAATTGCAGCTGCACAAAACCCTGTTCTGATGGCTTCAGCGATGAAAAAAGCAGTTGAAGCAGGTCGTGAAGCATTCCTAGCAGGACGTATGCCGCGTAAACGCATGGCAAATGCCAGTTCACCTGAAACTGGATACTTCTTTAAATAAGAACTCATTCACGGTATAAAAGAGGACTCTATTGAGTCCTTTTTTTGATTTTGAAAACCTGATAACAATGAAAATATCCCATATATTTTGTACTTTGAGTCTTTGTGTCGCATCTAGTTGGCTGTCTGCCCAAGTGCCCAGCACAGCCAAATCACTCGCGCCTCAAGGTTGGGAGATTTTGATGGCTACGACTGGCGACCTAAACAAAGATCAAATGCCAGATATTGCGATGATCGTGGAAAAACAAAAAGTCGATGTGGTGACCTATGATGACGATGGCAAAGTCGTTCATAACCATCCACGACAACTCATCGTATTTTTTAAAACCGCAAAGGGATATCAACGTATCGTTGAAAACAACAGTATCCCAGTCGCTCAGCAGCCCAATTCATGCTTACTTGATCCACTTGCTGAAGCAGAAGACATCCAAATCAGTAAAGGCAATTTACTCGTTCATTTTAGTTATTTTATGGCTTGTGGTGGCTGGGAATGGCCCCGACATAGTTATACCTTCCGTTGGCAAAATCAACGCTTTGACCTGATTGGTTTTGACTACAATAGCTTTCACCGAGCTTCTGGTGAAGAAACATCGAAAAGCTATAATTTTTCGACCTTAAAACGTAAGGAAATTGTAGGCGGCAATATGTTTGAAGATGCCAAAACTCAGACCAAATGGTCAACCTTCAAAGCACCACAGCAACTGACGCTTAAAAATATTAACTTTGATGATTTCTATACACAGTTCGAGTATTAAGCTAAACCTGAGCAATAAAAAACCGCCAATTTCGGCGGTTTTTTTTAATTCAATTTGAATACACAACTTAAGGAATTAATCCTTCATCACGCATCGCAATTTGAACTGATTGACGCTCTGCAACTTTGTTACGCAATGCAATGATATTTTTATATGGCGTTAAATCATGTCCGATGCCATTTGACCAATTTGTCAGTACAAAGAGATAAGCATCTGCTGGGCCAAAGTTATCATCGACCAAATAGTCGTTATCTGATTCACCAATCGCTTTATCGATGTATGTCAATAAACGATCAATTTCTGCATAAGCTTTTTCTTTAGCGTCTGCATCTAGTGGAGCACCAAAGAATACGGCATAAGCATCATGTAATTCTGAGTTCAAATAGCCAAGCCATTCTAAAACTTTGGCACGACCTAAACCTGATGGCGGAATTAAATCTTGTTTTGGATCATGCTGTGCAAGGAACGGTAAAATGGCCACGTTCTCGGTCAGGATCAAACCTGGGTTAATTTCTAATGCAGGTACATAACCTTTTGGGTTGATCTCGTAATAATCCACCCCTTTTTCTGTTTTATGGTTTTTTAGGTCAACACGGACCAAATCAAAATCGACATTAATTTCATTTAAAATTATATGTGATGCTAATGAACATGCACCTGGAGAATAATAAAGCTTCATATCTGATCCTTGTTATGTACTATTCAATGTTTTAAATCTCTTCTGTCAAACTTTCAAGTGATCAAACCTGTAAATTGCAAAAAAGCGTAAATGCTGAAACACATATACTCATTGACTATTGTCCATTATCAAGAAGATTTCAAGTCAATCTGTTATGCATTTTTATACTCAGTTGTTTTAACATAGCCGCGTTTAAGATTTGATGAAAAGTTACCGTGTTACAACTTAAAAAAGAACAATGGTTTTCCAATATTCGTACCGATGTGCTCGCTGGCTTAGTAGTTGGACTGGCGCTAATTCCAGAATCGATCGCCTTTTCAGCCATTGCTGGGGTTGACCCTCAGGTTGGTTTGTACGCTTCGTTTTGTATCGCCGTCACCATTGCCTTTTTTGGTGGTCGTACAGCAATGATTTCAGCTGCTACGGGTGCGATGGCCTTACTTATGATCACTTTGGTCAAAGATCATGGTTTGCAATACCTTTTGGCTGCCACGGTTTTGACTGGTGTGATTCAGATCATTGCTGGCTATTTTAAAGTCGCAAAACTTATGCGCTTCGTCTCGCAGTCAGTGGTGTATGGTTTTTTAAATGCACTCGCGATTTTAATTTTTGTCGCACAGCTACCTGAAATGTCAAAGATGGATAGTTGGGGCTATGTGTTTATGCTTTTAGGGCTTGCGATTATTTATCTGTTTCCATATCTACCTAAAATTGGCAAAGCTATTCCATCACCGCTGATTTGCATTATTGTCCTCAGTGGCTTGGCATTATTTCTAGGTGCAGACCTGCGTACTGTGAGTGATTTGGGTAAGTTTCCAGAGACTCTACCTATTTTCTTGATTCCTGAAATTCCTTTCAATCTTGAAACCTTCACGATTATTTTCCCTTATTCCATCACCCTAGCAACAGTTGGCCTATTAGAAACCATGATGACCACGACAGTGATCAATGAAGTCACTGGAACCGAAGGAGATCGTCATCAGGAATGTCGTGGTCAAGGGATTGCCAATATTGTCAGTGGCTTTATGGGCGGCATGGCAGGTTGCGCCATGATTGGTCAGTCGATTATTAATGTTAGCTCTGGCGCGCGAACTCGTCTCTCCACTTTGGTTGCAGGTGTATTTTTGTTGTGCTTAGTGGTGTTCCTAAAAGACTGGTTGGCCTATGTCCCAATGGCGGCCTTAGTCGCGATTATGGTCATGGTGTCATTCACTACGTTCCAATGGAATTCAGTCAAGCAATTTTCAAAGCATCCAATGTCTTTTAATGTCGTGATGATTACTGTGGTGATCGTGGTGCTTGCAACACATAATTTGGCGCTTGGCGTATTGGTTGGTGTGCTCCTCTCTGCGTTGTTTATTATCAATCAACTGGAAAGTTCGGTAAAAGTCACATCAGAACTTAAAGACAATATTCGTAGCTACACAGTCTATGGACAAATTTTCTTTAGTAGCTCTGAGAGTTTTTATCAATTTTTTGATTTTCAGGAGAGGGTTAGTCATGTGCGAATTGATCTGAGTCATGCACATATTTGGGATATTACTTCCGTCAATATTTTAAAAAATGTCGTGCAAAAATTTGAGTCAAAACAGATTCAAGTAGAGGTTTTTGGCTTAAATGAAGCAAGTAGCACTTTACTTGACCGTGTCAGTGACTAATGGATTTTTGAAATATTCACTTTGAATCAAATCAATTTTCAATAAAGCGCGACCTATTGGGACCCTAAGCAGGATATATATAGCAAAGGGTTTCAATAATCAAAGTCTCATTTGTAATGACATTACATAAAATACTAAGCCTATAAAAAAGCGAAAAATTCACCATTCATTCGATTTAACTGTATAATTCATCTCATAAAATTATAACTATAGGACTTACGCATTGACGGATTCAAAAAAGTATTAAAATACTTTATAAAGTATCTGTGATCAGACGAATTAAAAATGCTTCTACAGCAACTTGTACTCTACCCATTTATATGGGCTTTCTCATG
>NZ_VPDB01000002.1:0-94704 GCF_013417925.1 Acinetobacter sp. YH12218 | reverse complement strand
CTGTCGGAGCTGTCGGAGCTGTCGGAGCTGTCGGAGCTGTCGGAGCTGTCGGAGCTGTCGGAGCTGTCGGAGCTGTCGGAGCTGTCGGAGCTGTCGGAGCTGTCGGAGCTGTCGGAGCTGTCGGAGCTGTCGGAGCTAAATTTAGCGGGTTCCAACGGAACTGACCATCATTCATTTCACTAATTTTACCAATACCCGGAAATGGTAAATGTGCAAATGCAACGAAGGTTTGCTCTTGAGCAAAACGTTTAAAAATTGCTAAACGAGTTTCACTGGCTTTGACCGGATCGACATCAAAATCGACAGATAACTTTGGTTGTTCAAACTGTAAATGATAGGAATGAACCACATCGCCGAGGATAGCAAAACTTTTAGCTTGTGATTTTAAGATAAAAGAATAATGCCCCGGTGTATGTCCAACACTCGGTAAAACCTCTAAACCATTAATCACCGAACCAACGCTAAAGGTCTTAAAACTCCGCATGGTTTGATATGGCGCAATCGCAGCTTTAATTTTCACAACGGTCGCTAAATAACCTTCACGTTTTTCGGTAGCTAAAGTGTTGACGGTGCTTTCACTTAACCAATACTGACTTTCTTGTTCATTGACGTAGACCGTTGCATTTGGAAACACAGCCTTACCTTGTTTCGCAATGCCACATGCATGATCAGGATGTAAATGAGTTAAGAAAACACTGCGTACACGATTAAGCTTATAGCCGGCCGCCTCAATATTTTGTGCAATAGAACCTAAGTTCGGTCCAAAACAACTGGCTGCACCACTATCAACAAGACTGATACCGCCTTGTCCATCATCAATCAGATAGGCATTGACACTGGTTTGTATGCCTTTGCTCTGATCAACTGCAAGCTTTTGGAATAAAGCACTAACTTCTTCTGGAGTTAAATTTTGTTTAAATAAATCAGGACTTAATTCGAGTGTCCCATCTTTTAAAGCAATGACTTTATACGCACCCACTTGGAAAGGATAAAATCCCATGGGCTGAGTCACATTCGTTTTGATTTCCGTTTGAATAACTGCCGGCTCTGCACTGACAACCTGGCTGGTTAAAAGTGTTGCTGCAAGCACAGCAAAACTAAAGTATTTCATTGTTGACCTATATCACTTTTATTATTTCATGCAATGAAGCAAAGGCTTCAAAATTAAAAAATTTAAACGTCTGTATTGTGCCTGAAATTCAGGCAGATTTTAAGTCTAATAATGAATAAACATAGCACTAACTTGATACAGGCTTATGTAAATCCCCTTAAATTTTTAGGCCCAATAAAATAAAAACTGAATGCAAGAAAACTTTAAGCTTGGCATGCTATATTTTCGCCAGTTTTTAAATCAATACGTCTGTACAGTACTATGAGTGAAATTTCCCCGTTTAAAGGTAAATCTGGACTTAAACGAATTTTAAATGCAACGCAATATTCCCTCGATGGATTCAAAGCTGCTTATCAAAATGAAGCAGCATTTCGACAAATTGTCTGGATGAATATGGTGCTTATTCCCACCAGTTGTTTTCTCGATGTCAGTCGTGCTGAACATGCGCTTATGGTGGTGGTGTGTTTATTTGCCTTGATTGTTGAGTTATTCAATTCTGCCATTGAAGCCGTTGTCGACCGGGTATCTTTAGACAAGCATCCACTTTCTAAAATTGCCAAAGATATGGGAAGTGCAGCTCAATTTGTCGCTTTAGCAATTATTTTTTTTACTTGGTTAATTATCCTTTTGCCTTAAATAAAGGCTGTCTCACTCTATTTGCAGGGTTATGCCCTGCTTTTTTATATCGACACACTTTAATAAATGGATTTAAGAAGATTTTAAAGCCATAAAAAAACCCAGCTTTCGCTGGGCTTTTTTTCGAATCAGTTCAATGCTTAGTGAGCAGCGAATTGGTTCATTGTGTTTTTCGCATCGTCACCCGCTTTAAGCGCGTTGTCACCAGCGAAGATTTCTTTGTGGTCGTCACCGATGTCAGAACCAGCCATTGCTTGGTGTTTAACACAAGAAATCGTACCGCGGATTTCTTTACGTTGAACGCCAGCTACATAAGCAAGCATACCTTGGTCGCCGAAGTAACCTTGAGCAAGCTCGTGAGTAGAAAGAGCAGCTGTATGGTAAGTCGGAAGTGTGATCAAGTGATGGAACACGCCCGCTTCACGAGAAGCATCAGCTTGGAACGTACGAACTTTTTCGTCAGCTTCAGCAGCTAATTCAGAGTTATCGTATTCAGCGCTCATTAGTTTAGCACGGTCGTAAGCAGAAACGTCTTTACCTTCAGCAACCCAACGGTCGTAAGCTTGTTGACGGAAGTTTAAAGTCCAGTTGAATGAAGGCGAGTTGTTATAAACAAGTTTCGCATTTGGAACTGTTTCTTTAACACGGTTAACCATGTGAGCGATTTCTTCAACGTTTGGAGTCGCAGTTTCGATCCAAAGAAGGTCAGCACCATTTTGAAGGCTAGATACACAGTCAAGTACAACGCGGTCAATTTGCGTGTCTGGACGGAACTGGTACAAGCCAGAAGCAAGACGTTTTGGACGGTGAAGTTTACCGTTACGCTTGATTAGGATTTCGTCTTCTTGAGCTTCTGAAATGTCAATTTCAGTTGTGTCTAAGTAGCTGATGTATTGAGAAGCGATGTCGCCTGGCTCTTTAACCACTGGGATTTTTTGAGTCAAGTCAGCGCCTTCAGAGTCAGTACGAGCAACGATGATACCGTCATCAAGACCCATTTCTAAGAATGCATAGCGAAGAGCGTGGATTTTCGCGATGAAGTCTTCGTGTGGAACTGTAACTTTACCAGCTTGGTGACCACATTGTTTAGCGTCAGATACTTGGTTTTCGATTTGAAGTGCACAAGCACCCGCTTCGATCATTTTCTTAGCTAGTAAGTAAGTCGCTTCTTCGTTACCGAAACCAGCGTCGATGTCAGCAATAATTGGCACAACGTGAGTTTGGAAACCGTCGATTTGAGCAGTGATTTCAGCAGCTTTAGCAGTATCACCAGCTTCGTTTGCTTTTTTAAGCGCACGGAAAAGATCGTTCAGTTCTTTCGCGTCAGCTTGACGTAAGAATGTGTAGATTTCTTCGATCAATGCAGGAACTGAAGTTTTTTCGTGCATAGATTGGTCAGGAAGTGGACCGAATTCTGAACGAAGAGCTGCAACCATCCAACCAGAAAGGTAGATATAACGACGTTCAGTTGTACCGAAGTATTTTTTGTTCGCAATCATTTTTTGTTGTGCGATAAAACCGTGCCAGCAACCTAATGATTGAGTGTATTTGCTAGAATCAGCATCATAAGCAGCCATATCACGACGCATAATTGCAGCTGTATATTTCGCAATGTCTAAACCAGTTTTGAAACGGTTTTGCATTTGCATACGTGCAGCATCTTCTGGGCTAATATCGCGCCAAGTGCTTCCGAATTTTGCTTTTAATTCACGGATTGCATCAATCGCTGTTAAGTATGTAGACATGATATGTTCCTGTAATAATATTAGGATTTTTCTGCAACGTAAGGCTAAAATCATACCCTCGAATGATTGTTCAGATTTAGAACACTTCGTTGCGATAGACACAGAGTAGATTGACTAAAAAAATTAATCCAATATTCTGCATTAATTTTCAGTATTTATTTAAAAAATATGTAGATTAAAGTCGTATTATAATAATTAACCAACATTTATAAGTATTTGTATTTAAATACTTTTATTAAAATATTTTGCTAATTTTTTTGTCTATTTTTCAAACATTTTGATGAATTATTCTTCATTAGACTTAAGTCGACTGAGCATTCACTTTTAAAAAAAACAGCATTTTTTACGCCATTTTTGCCCAAATTCACCAAGCTAAATACTTGGTTATTCTGTCTTCAAATGATCATGTAAATGAGATATTTCATCTAATTTTTTTGTTTTATGAACATCACATCGCATAAACAAAATTGCTCCGTATTTTTATTTCACTCACTTAAAAATATCGGTCTAAACAGATAATAAGTATTTAAGAAATATGTGCTGGCACTTCAGCAAATTTGTCTTAAAACTGCCGAATTTTAGTACAAAAGTACACGTCATTTTTTCATCCATTTTTTACACAAGCCTTAGTAGTTATGGCATAATCAGATAAATTTCATGATTTTATTGTCGGTATTTATTTTATGAATCTGGAGCGGGTCGATCTCAATCTATTAATTTATCTTGATGTACTTCTTCGTGAAAAAAACGTGACTCGTGCTGCCGAGCAACTGGGTGTAACTCAGCCTGCGATGAGTAATATTTTACGTCGTTTACGCAACTTATTTAATGATCCACTTCTTATTCGTTCTTCAGAAGGTATGACACCTACAGAACGTGCACTTGAATTACAGCCACGTATCCGTGATGCACTTTCTGACCTTTCGATGATTTTGGAACCCCGTACCGAGTTCCGACCTTACACTTCAAATCGTGTCTTCCGCATCATGACTTCAGATTATGCTGAAGCAACACTGGTACCGCGCCTAGTAAAAGCTTTGCGCTCCGAAGCACCCAATGTGGTTCTGGACTTTTTAACACCAAGTGATGTGTCTTATCGAGATATGGAACAAGGTAAAGTCGACTTGGCGATTAACCGCTTTAATGAAATTCCGCAAAGTTTCCACCAAGTTTTGGTCTGGCGTGACAGTTTTTCATGCCTTTTAAATGCCAAGCATCCTGCTGCAAATAATTTAAACCTGAAAAGCTATCTAGATGCACAACACATTTGGGTATCTAAAACAGGTATGGGTGTCGGTTTTGGTGTCAATCCTGAAAAACAAGCGGGTCTAGGTTGGATTGATCAAGCCTTAGAACGTATTGGCCAAAAACGTAAAATTTCAGTTTTCACCCGTCATTATCAAATGCCGGGCTTATTGGCCTCGAATGTTGACTTGGTTGCGACTCTGCCAAGCCGTATTGCTCGCCTTCAAGCCAAAAGTCAAAACCTGTTACTTCGCGATCCACCATTCTATATTCCTGAATTTGAATTAAAAATGGCGTGGTGTCCTTTACTTCATCATCACCCTGCTCATCGCTGGTTGCGTCAACTTATTTTGTATGTTGCACGTCAAATGATTGAAGAAGAAAACCGCGAATACTTAATGAATAACTCTCAGTTTTCACAGTATCAGTAATTAATTCTTTAATTCCTTATTAATTCAAACGTATACTGTCACTATATAGGTAGTAGTTAAGACTACTACCTTGCCCATTTTTGTGTTAGAAATACAGAAAAATAGAATGAATCACAAACAGGTGTATTCGTGAGCCTTTTCCAAAATATTGTCATTATTATTCTCCTGATCGTCGGTGCAGGTTTTCTTTCATTAACAGAAATTGCCCTTGCGGGTGCACGAAAAGTAAAACTTAAAATTTTGGCTGAATCTGGAGATTCACGTGCACAACGTGTGCTTGACTTACAAGCCAACTCAGCAGACTTTTTCGCTGCATCACAAATTGGCCTAAATGCCGTGGCAATTCTTGGCGGTATTTTGGGTGAAGGTGCTTTTCGTCCTTATTTCATTAGCTTAGTCACTCGTTTTTATCAGGGCCCGTGGACTGAAACTATCGGTTTCACCCTGTCGTTTACTTTAGTCACATCCTTATTCATTCTATTTGCTGATCTGATGCCAAAACGTTTGGCGATGATCGCACCTGAAAAAATTGCCGTTGCTGTTGTTGACCCGATTCAAATCTTTATTAAAGTATGTAAGCCAATGGCGTGGGTGATTAATGCCATTGCCAATTTGTTGTTTCGTTTATTTAAAGTGAATACAACACGTGATGACAATATTACCTTTGACGATATTTCAGCCGTGATGGATGCCGGTGCTCAAGCTGGTGTACTACAAAAGCAAGAACACCACTTTATTGAAAACGTATTTGAGCTGGAAGAACGTAACGTCCCTTCAAGTATGACTACACGTGAAAACGTGGTGTACTTTACCCTAAAAGAATCAGAAGCCAGTATTCGTCAAAAACTCGCTGAATTTCCATATTCGAAGTTTTTGGTCTGTAGTGAAAATATTGATGACGTGATTGGCTATGTGGATGCCAAAGATATTTTGGTTCGTATCCTCAACAATCAGTCACTTCTACAGCTCAATGAAAATACTATTCGTAATGTCCTCACGATTCCAGATACATTAACACTGTCTGAATTACTCGATCGCTTTCGTTCAACCAAAGAAAAATTTGCCGTAGTAATTAACGAATACGCGTTGGTTGTCGGCGTTATTACCCTCTCCGACATTATGATTACCGTGATGGGCGACTGGGTAACACCGATTGAAGCAGAACAACAAATTATTAAACGTGATGCAGATTCTTGGCTTATCGATGGCAGTACACCAATTGAAGATTTAAAGCATGCCCTCGCTTTAGATGAAATGCCCGATGAAGAAAACTATGAAACCCTTGCGGGCTTTATGATGTTTAAACTGCGTAAAATTCCACGTCCAGCTGACTTTGTTACTTATCATGGCTACAAATTTGAAGTTGTGGATGTAGATCACTTTAAAATTGACCAATTATTAGTGACCCGCTTACAACAGACTGAAACTGAACTTGATACACCAGAAGAATCGGATTAATTCGATTCTTCTTTTTTCTAAAACAATAAAATATAAATACGATGGAATACGAAGATGTCTTTTTCACTTAAAGCGATTTTGACTTGCTTTAGTTTTTATACTGGGGCTTATCTGATCTATTATTTTTTCAAAGCTCATCCACAACCTTTATTTCTATTGCTCGGTGTTGCACTGATCGTCACTGCTTGGTTTTTAACGCCTTATCCTTATGAACGTGGCAGACAACAATATGACGAAACCATGCGTTTTGGTCTGTTCTTTTATAATCCCTTAATTTTTTGGTTCCGATTTTTTAGTTGGCCGATTCGGACGCTACTGTCTATTTTTGCTTAAGCGCACTTATTGTGATCAAACTGGATCTACACGCACTTACAGTTCTCTACAGATGTTGAATATATGTAAACAGACCACTTTTTTTGAATAAAAATTAAAATAAATCGAAAAACTACCCCTCCTTAATACCTTCATTATTAATGACTATTTTTCATCAAAATAGTGATGTATTTCACATTTTTTCACCTTTGTTTTGACTGATGAAATTTCTCTTTATGCTCTGCCCTTGGATTTAAAAACAGCTTTATATTTCAAAGGAATGAACCATGTTAACCGTACTCGGTTTGGGCATGATCTTGTGCTTTATGTATTTGATCATGTCGAAACGCTTAAGCCCACTTGTTGCTCTGACTTTAATTCCCCTACTTTTTGCCTTGATTGCGTGGTTACTTGGTTTTTATTTTGACAGCTTGTCACACATACAAATAAATGAAATTGGCGACATGATGATTGAAGGTGTAAAAAAACTTGCACCGACTGGCATCATGCTGCTTTTTGCGATTCTGTATTTTGCCATCATGATTGATACAGGTTTGTTCGACCCTTCGGTGAAATTTATTTTAAAAATGGTCAAAGGTGATCCCTTAAAAGTCGTTCTTGGAACCATTACCCTGACGTTAATTGTCTCTTTGGATGGAGATGGTTCCACAACCTATATGATCTGTGTTGCTGCCATGCTGCCACTCTATAAGCGCTTAGGTATGAGCCCATTGATTATGGCATGTTTGATTATGCTCTCTAGCGGCATTATGAACCTTACGCCATGGGGTGGGCCTACAGCCCGCGCCGCCAGCGCACTTCATGTCGACCCAAGTGATGTTTTTGTTCCGATGGTTTTACCGATGCTATTTGCCATCGGCTGGTTGTACTTTTTGGGAACCATGTATGGCCGAATGGAAAGAAAGCGTCTGGGAATTGTCCAATTGGATATCAGCCATGGTGAAAACATTCAAATTTCAGATAATCCAGAAGCCAACCGCGCAGATCTACGTTGGTTCAATGCACTGTTAACCGTCGTTCTGATGATTTGTCTGGTTTTTAGTATTTTACCTATGCCTATTTTATTCATGGTGGCTTTGTGTATTGCGCTAGTCGTCAACTACAAAAATGTCGACTTGCAGAAAAAATTAATCGCACATCATGCAGGTAGTGCTTTAAATGTGGTCGGTATTATTTTTTGCTGCAGGTATTTTTACCGGTATTTTAGCTGGAACAGGCATGGTAGAAGCCATGTCTAAAGAACTTGTGGCGATCATCCCTGAAAGTATGGGTCCCTATTTAGCACCGATTACTGCTGTGATCAGTATGCCGATGACTTTCTTTATGTCGAATGATGCTTTCTATTTTGGGGTTTTACCAATTCTTTCCGATGCTGCCGCTCATTATGGAATTGCACCTGTAGAAATGGCACGTGCCTCCATCGTAGGGCAACCTGTACACCTACTCTCTCCGCTTGTTCCTTCGACCTATTTACTCTGTGGACTTGCAGGTATCGAGTTTGGACAACATCAGAAATTTACCATTATCTAGGCTGTAATCACCTGTTTTGTCATGTTAGCAGCAGGTCTGATCTTTGGAATGTTTCCGTTTTATTCGAGCTTAACTTAAAAATTTAAAGATAAAAAAAGCACCATCAGGTGCTTTTTTATGCTTAACAATACTGAACTAGCCAGTGTTTTACACTCACAGGTTCATTTGTAGTGATTAATGCTTTGAAATTAATGCTTCTAGAACTGCTTCATAATGTATGCGAATGTCATCTTCTAAAATTTTATAAACATTGTCGAATTGCACCATTGGCCAGCCTTCTTTCCAAAATGGGAAAATGTTATGCAGGTCATGAGTCACCGTTGCGTCTTCACGTACAATCGCTTGTGCAACTTGTGACAATACTTGTGCAGTTTCAGCACCATCAATCGCTAAATAATCGATACCACGAACTTTCAAAATACGGATACGATCTTTTTTGTAGCGGATTTTTTTACTTTGGCCTTCATTTAAGCCTAAAGCCAAAGTCACAGCTTCAACAAATTTATCTTCAAATGCTTGATTTAATTTCACCAAAGCTTGTTTATGAGCCTCTTGACGACCAGCTTTCCCCCCACTACGAATCACTTCATTTGCTTCAGTATTTAAAACATCTGATTTCATCGACTGAAGAATGTCTAGAATTTCGATATCGCTTAATGTTTCAGGAGAGTGATCAGTCATAAACTGCCTATAAAAACTTAATATTCAATAAGTATGTATTTTCGCATAAAAGCAGCGTGAAAACTGCGACCTTCGCTATAGAAATTGCGTTTTCTCTTATAATGTTCAGATATACAACATGATTTAGAAAAAAATTATGTCAAAAATATCGAAATCAACTATATTACTTTCACGCTTTAATACTAACGTCACAATATGGCTCAAAAGAAACAGGCTGCACTTTACCTTCAACAACTGAAACAGCAATATCCAGCAGCCTTTAAACATAATTATTTATTTTATAGCCAACTGAAAACTCAAGGCATTTTAGACGAACTCAAAGAACTCATTCCTTGGGTTTTGGCGGCGATGATTTTTATTTCTTTGAGCATGAGTATTGGTCATGCAGTGCAACTATATTTTCCAGATATGAGTGAGTTTCGCGCTCATGGTGTTGCTGTACTGAGTATTATGCTGTTTTTCATGCTGGTTGTGCCCTTAGTCATCAAGCAAATCAAGCACAGTTCAATGTCACTGTATCAAAGTTTGAAGAATACGCCGTTCAGACTTACGATTGTAATTTTATTACAGTTACTCAATATCGCCTTTTTACAAAGCACCTTCGTTCAATCTGTATTGTTCTTTTTTGCCATGAGTTTCGGCTTTGTGCGTTTTTATAAAGAAAATCTATTCAAAGGTGGAAGTAACACCCAAGAATACTATTTTCTGCATGAAACACGTCGTATTGCTTATTGGTCGTATAAACAAATGCTTAAAGCCAAATTTCGTTTAACGCTCAGTAATCCGAATCAAGCAAACTACAAGCGGTTATCTGAGCGCTTTACCCAGTTCCAAAATTTGCACATACAAATGCTACATCAGGAAAATCAGCTGTGTAAAAAGCTAAAGCACCAAAATGTTGAACATTATCTTGATGAGTTAATGAAATAAGTCGGCGTTAATGAAGTGCAATAATCTTTCAATCACAGCTCAAAAAGTCCTTCAATACATCACTAGTTTTGAATATTTTCAACTTATATGCATGAATTGATTGATTTTAAAACAAACACCATCAAATACACTTGCCAAGCTCCATTTCGTCCTCTATTATTGCGCACATGCCCGAGTGGTGAAATCGGTAGACACAGGGGATTTAAAATCCCCCGCCCACAAAGCGTGCCAGTTCGAGTCTGGCCTCGGGCACCATTCTTATACTTCTAAGATTGGTGCAATAAAAGATCCAGCAATTTGCTGGTTTTTTTATGCCTAAAATTTAAAAACTTATTATTATTCAATGCCAATACCTTCAGATTTTGATCTCCCTGCACTACAACTTAAGCATCCCGATGCTTTTTATCAACGGTTGCTGTTTGCGCATTTTAAAATCATCAATCTAACGCCCACTGCACCTATTTTAATCTTTAGCTTTTGCCTGATACTTTTTATCTCACTTGGCAGCGCAGCACTTGGGCATATACTTTCAACGGCACTTTCAATTCACGCCCCAAAAATGGCGTTCAATCTTGGTGTATTGATTATTCTTCCTTTAATCTATTGCTATGTCTGGTATGCACATTATCAAGCACGTTTTAGCAGTAAGTTTGCAGTTCAACGTCTGCAAATACAGCTGTATCTCCTTGGGGGATTCACACTTCTCCTTACTATAAACTTTAAGTATCTACAAACAGATGTATTAAACCTCATCAGTCTCTGTGGACTTTTTTTTCAGTCTGTTTTTATGTGTATTTACTGAATTATTTTATAAACCTGAAAGCAGCGCCATTGAAAGAGTAAAACTACAAAAGCTTCGCCAACTGGCATTTTGGTCTTATCAACAATCTTTAAAACAAAAAGAACATCAATCGTATTTCTACGCCCTACACTTACAAGCCATGCAAGAAGAACAGAAACTATCAGCATCGATCAAATCATCCTTTAAAGATTTTATAGACAAAGCCCAATGAATTGTTTAAATCCCTAGACACAAAAAAGCCCTGTCACTACAGGGCTTTTCTTAAAGTTCAATTACCATTCTCTGTTAGCAACCAACTCTTCCATTTCAATATCCATATGGCCTTCATCTTGCAGCACCATCATCATGGCTTCTGCAATATAATCTGCAGCCGTATCATCCAAAGACGAATCTAAATCTTCAAATTGAGGTTTCATCTTATTGAGCTGTGCAACCGTTTCATTGGCAAAATGGTAGATATCAGTTGAACTTAGATCTGCTTTTGCAATTTTCTTCGCAAATTGAACAACCAATAACTTCACCTCTGCAACCAACACATCTGGGTAATATTCATCATCAAACATGGGTAGCAGTAAATCTGCAAACATACGAAACTCTATCACAAAACATTCAGGGCGCTTATATAACACAAATACTACAATTCACCAAATTTATTGGGATTCACTATTTTCAAATCAGTCTGCATTCTGCATGGCTTGCCAAACACGTATCGCATCTACCGTCGCTTTGACGTCATGTGCTCGAACCATACATGCACCTTGTTGAATGCTGAGTAGATGCGCTGCAATCGAGCCTACAGCGCGATTTTGTGCATCTGCACCGCCAAGTGCTTCACCGATAAAACGCTTACGAGATAATGCCGACAGGATCGGATAGCCCATGTCATTCAATTGATAGAATTGCTGTAAAAGCTTTAAGTTTTGCTGCGCATTTTTAGCAAAACCAAAACCCGGATCAATCATAATGTTTTCTGCACGCACACCTGCATCTAATGCATCTTGCACACGTTGCTTTAATTCATCGATGACGTCAGCCACGACATCTTGATACTGATCTAGATTATTCATCGTGGTAGGTTCGCCACGCATATGCATAATGATCACTGGAATATCCAGTTTTGCAGCGGTTTCTAAGGCATTCGGCCGAGTTAATGCACGTACATCATTCCAGATATGCGCACCTGCTTGAACCGCTGCCTCAATCACCTCAGGTTGCGAGGTATCGATAGAAATCACCACATTGTGTTTAGATAAGGCTTCAACGACGGGTACGACTCTTCGAATTTCTTCTTCAACCTCAACAACAGATGCGCCTGGACGTGTTGACTCACCACCGACATCAATCACTGTCGCGCCATCCACTATCATTTGTAAGGCATGTGCTATAGCTTGGTCTTTACCATTGTGTTTGCCACCATCACTAAAAGAGTCCGGTGTGACATTTAAAATCCCCATCACATGTGGCTCTGACAAATCTAATTGCAAATTACCACAGTTTAAAATTTTATTAGGCAAAGACACCAACTTCATATTACACATCCCAGATTTTGCTGCGCTTATTTTAACGCTAAGTTTGCTCAGCATTTCGTTCACATGCATTTATTTTCATATAAAAAAACCACCCGAAGGTGGTTTTAAAATTTTATGCTTTTGGCAATGACGGTAATGGTGGTGGAACATCTGGACCATCCGTTGGTGTGACATCAATCACTGGATTCTCAGCGATGTACACTTTTGGTGGTTGAGGTTCACGACCTTCCATAATGTCACGGATTTGATCACGATCAATGGTTTCCCATTCAAGCAATGCTTTCACCATGGCATGTGCAATATCTTTGTTATTTTCAAGAATATCGCGAGCAACTTTATATTGCTCATCTAAAATACGGCGAACTTCACGGTCAACTTCAAGCTGCGTTGCTTCGGAAATCACACGACTTCCTAAACCACCCATGAATGACTGCTGTGAATCATCTTCGTAAACCATGACGCCCATTTTATCGGACATACCGTATTTAGTAACCATTGCTCGTGCCATTTTCGTTGCACGTTCAAAGTCATTTGAAGCACCAGTCGACATTTGGTTAATGAAGACTTCTTCTGCAATACGACCACCAAACAAAATTGAAAGTTCATTCAACATTTTGTCTTTGTAATGGCTGGTTTGGTCATGTTCAGGCAACTGCCAAGTCACACCCAGTGCCCAACCACGCGGCATAATTGTCACTTTATGCACAGGGTCTGTACCCGGCAATATTTCAGCAACAATTGCATGACCTGCCTCATGATAAGCCGTCGCACGACGTTCTTCTTCACGAATCACCATCGATTTACGTTCAGGACCCATGTAAAGCTTGTCTTTTGCATCTTCAAAGTCATGCATATCGACCGTGTTCTTGTTACGACGTGCAGCAAACAGTGCCGCTTCGTTTACAAGGTTAGCCAACTGAGCGCCTGAGAAGCCCGGTGTACCACGTGCCAAGACTTTAACATCTACACCAGTCACAGAAGGTAATTTTTTCAAATGTACATTGAGGATTTGCTCACGACCTTTAATATCCGGTAGAGATACCATCACTTGACGGTCAAAACGACCCGGACGAAGTAAAGCTTTATCCAATACGTCAGCACGGTTTGTTGCAGCAATAACGATAATACCTTCGTTGCCTTCAAAGCCATCCATTTCAACCAACATTTGGTTTAATGTTTGCTCACGCTCATCATTACCACCACCTGTGCCTGAACCACGGTGACGACCAACGGCATCGATCTCATCGATGAAAATGATACATGGCGCATGACGCTTTGCTTGTTCAAACATGTCACGGACACGGGACGCACCCACACCTACGAACATTTCAACAAAGTCAGAACCCGAAATACTAAAGAACGGTACTTTCGCTTCACCCGCAATCGCTTTAGCAAGTAAAGTTTTACCCGTACCCGGAGGACCAACCATAAGCACGCCTTTTGGAATGCTTGCACCAAGTCGTTTGAACTTAGATGGATCTTTTAGGAAGTCAACGATTTCAACAACTTCTTGTTTAGCTTCATCACAGCCCGCAACATCAGTAAATGTCACTTTGATTTGGTCTTCAGACAGCATTTTTGCTTTTGACTTACCAAAACTCATTGGGCCATTCTTACCACCAGCTCCACCACCCATGTTGCGCATAAAGAACATGAATAACAGAATGATTAAAAGAACAGGGAAACTTGCAATCAGAAGTTGCATCAAAATACTTTGACGCTGTGGCGCTGTACCTTCAACAACAACATTGTTCTTGATCAGGTTCGGCATAAGTTCAGGATCTTGAACCGCAGGACGGATACTTTCAAACTCTGAACCGTTTGATTTTTCGCCACGAATTCTTTCGCCATCAATGGTGACTTGTTTAATCTGACCCGCATTTACGGCTGCCACAAACTCAGAATAGTTCATCGCGGTCGGTTGATTGCGGTCATTGACGTTGCTGAAGATTAAAACCAGCACGCCTAGGATAACCAGCCACAACACGGCATTCTTAAAAAGATCGCTCAAAGCTTTATTCCCATTTCTATCTAATTCGTTCAATCCCATTTACATGGGTGACTCTAATACTTACGCTGCAGAGTAGCTTCGCAATAATTTAAAAACGTACAAAATGCACAATTTTTAACGAGTTGGCAAGTAAACTTTACTTGAAAGCTTTCTTACGTCCCTGCCCGATTAAAAACACTTCTTTAGATCGAGCACGTGAAGCCGCCGGTTTTGCTGTTTTCAGCACATCAAATGTGTCTACAACTTGCTTACGGTATTCATCAAATCCAACACCTTGGAACACTTTAACAACAAATTGTCCATTTGGTCCAAGAACCTTTTGAGCAAAGTCGATTGCTAATTCACAAAGATAGATCTGACGCGGTTGATCTACAGCCTTATTACCTGATGTATTGGGGGCCATATCTGAAATTACAACGTCTACAGTACGTCCATCTAAAATTTTTAACAATTCATCGAACACTTCTTGTTCACGAAAGTCACCTTGCAAGAAGGTCACATCGGGTAAAGCATCCATTGGTAAAATATCAGAAGCAATCACCAAACCTTTGTCGCCAACAAGTTTACCGGCAATTTGCGACCAACTACCTGGTGCAGCACCTAAGTCGACAACGGTCATGCCTGGCTTGATCAATTTGTATTTTTCTTGAATTTCAAGCAATTTATAAGCGGCACGCGCACGATATCCTTCCTTTTGTGCTTTTTTCACAAAGGGGTCATCAAGATGCTCACGCATCCAGTCACGACTACTTTTGGATAATTTCTGGTTAGTAATGCGGGTAGCCATAACTCTCTAAATAAAAAAAACTTCTCAGTCTTGATTGTACGTGAAATTCAGCACTTTTGCAGTAGACATGTGTATCTAAAAAGCATCTTAAATCATGTTTTTTTCAATAATCTTCATCGAGAAAATGCCGATTAAATACAGCGCTTCAACTTTGATTTTGCTATACTAGGTCGTTTTTAAAATTAGGTTATATTTATGGCGGCTTTATCTATTCAAGAACGTAAACGCTTACGTCAAATTGGTCACACTCTAAACCCAGTTGTAATGGTTGCGGACAAAGGCTTATCAGAAAGCGTTGTTGAAGAATTAAACCGTGCGTTAAACGACCATGAGTTAATTAAAGTGAAAGTTGTGGCAGAAGACCGCGAAGCACGTGCTGCAATGATTACTGAAATTGCGACTGTTTCAGGTTCTGAAGTTGTTCAAACGATTGGTAAGATTGCTTTGATTTACCGCAAAGCGGCAAAACAAAATGCAAAACTGTCTAACCTTGTTCGCTACGCACACCTGTCTAACTAATCATTTATGGCAAGTTTCGAACTCAGCGCTTTTGATCGTCGCTTTCAGGCTGTATCAGTCGTTGGTGCTATCGAACAACAAAGCCCATATACTTTAAATGTGGGTTATTGGATTCGAGACCCAAACCAACTGATTCAATGGCCAGAATTGGTATCAGCTCACCCACGAATCGATTTTTTGTGGGAAGACACCTGCTATGAAATTTTCATTGGGGTTCAAGGCGAAGACTACTACCGCGAAGTCAACCTCTCCCCTTCCCAAGCATGGCAAGCTTACCAGTTTGAAGAATATCGCTATCCAGAAGATATGCCGCCACAAGCTGCTTACGATATTGAACTGAATCAGTTGAAACGGACGCACTATGGCTTAAATGTCAGTCTTGATCTGACAGAATTTATGCTGAAGTACAAACTTAAATGGGAAGATCTATATATCGGTCTAACTGCTGTACTGAAAACTCCTCAAGGTGAACAGTACTATGCCATGCAGCATAGTAGTCCAAATGCTGACTTTCACAACAAACGTGATTGGCTACATCAGTTCTAAACTTTTTAATGTTTTGATCTTCGATAAAAAGCAAAAGTACGATCTTTTGCTTTTTTATTGCCTGCTTATTTTTAAATAAGTGCTTTGTACTTAAATGTACTATTCACAATAAGGGAGCCATTAATGGCTCCCTTATGCATATATAGCGTTAACTTTAGGTTTAATTCGCTCTCACCCAATCCAGCTCCCTGGAATGACTAGACTTAGCTTAAGCGTATTAAAATTCATGTCATTCACAATTAACTTTTAAGATCTGTGGTTTGATCCGTAACATCAGCTTTCACTGGTGAAACTTTTTTCCACGCTTCTAAAGTATGTTCCTTAGAACGCTTAAATGTTTCTGTTAGATGATCTTTGTGCTTTCCTGAAATTTGGGTCACATCTTCTTTCAGCTCTTTTCCAAGTTTTGAAAGATCATCAATAACAGTATTAAACTCAGTTTTCACAAATTCTTTGAGTTCGCTAAAATCTTTTTGCGATGAACCAAACTGAACTTTTAACTGATCAAGTTTATTCAATACATCTTGCTTCAACTGACGCAATTGATCTTGCACACTGGCATTCAACTGCTTTGCCTCTGCTCCGATCTTTCCTTTGCTTTCAGTGACCGCTTCTGTGGCTTGAACACTTGCCTCTTTTGCAACTTGTTCAAGCTTTTCAGCACCTTCGATAACGACTTCTTTCAGGGAGGTTTTAGCCGCTGTTTGTTTTTGTTGTGTTGCCATGACTTTGTACCTATAGTTTTTGCTGACCGACCCACATTAGCGCTTTTTGATAAATTTTAATTTATGATTTGTCTGACAATAATTAATTGCTTACATTTTTCTAAGATTTTGCAAAACCAAACTTTATTCTAAAATGCAAGCGCTTTATCTGCTTTATTCCTGATATTTACGATGGACTTTCAGTGGCTTTCTGCGTATAATGCCGTGTTAAGTTCAAGCGAGCAGATGTAAGGAGGGTAGGTTTTTAAGCAGCCTTCCTTTTTTTTCGTCTTCTCGCTTTTTTACAGCCTAAATTTCAGGAGCTTTGGTTTGAGCACCCCAGCAATTTTAGCCCTTGCCGACGGAACTATCTTTAAAGGTACTTCTATTGGCGCATCGGGTAGTACGACTGGTGAAGTCGTTTTTAATACAGCAATGACTGGCTATCAAGAAATTTTGACTGACCCTAGTTATGCACAACAACTTGTGACACTAACTTACCCACATATCGGTAACACAGGTTGTAATGATGAAGACGCTGAGTCAGGTCGAATTCATAAAGTATGGGCTAACGGATTGATCATTCGTGACCTACCTTTATTGCATAGCAACTTCCGTGCTGAGCAATCACTTGGTGATTACCTTGAACAACACAATGTTGTTGCTATTGCAGACATCGATACACGTAAATTAACGCGTATTCTGCGAGCAAAAGGTGCACAAAATGGTTGTATCCTTGCTGGCGAAAACATTACAGAAGAAGAAGCTTTAGCTAAAGCACGCGCTTTTGGTGGTTTAAATGGTTTAGACCTTGCAAAAGAATGCTGTGACCCTGAAGGCTTTGAATGGACTGAAGGTTCTTGGACATTAGGTAAAGGTTTCTCTCAGCCTGAAGCTAAATTCCATGTTGTTGCATACGATTACGGTGTCAAAACCAACATCTTACGTATGCTCGCAGACCGCGGTTGTAAATTGACTGTCGTGCCTGCGCAAACTCCTGCTGCTGACGTACTTGCATTGAATCCAGATGGCGTGTTCTTATCGAACGGCCCCGGCGATCCAGCTGCATGTGACTACGCAATTGAAGCTGTAAAAACAATTGTAGAAGATGCTCGCAATGTACCAGTATTTGGTATTTGCTTGGGTCACCAAATTCTTGCACTTGCTTCAGGTGCAAAAACTGTGAAAATGCCTCACGGCCACCACGGTGCCAACCACCCTGTTCAAAACATGGAAACTGGTATTGTGATGATTACTTCGCAAAACCATGGCTTCGCAGTAGATGCAGAAACATTACCTGCAAACTTGAAAGCTACGCACAAATCACTGTTCGACCAAACCCTACAAGGGATTCACCGTACAGATAAACCTGCGTTCAGTTTCCAAGGTCACCCCGAAGCAAGCCCTGGTCCACATGACTGCGCACCATTGTTCGATCATTTCATCGAACTTATCGAAGCATCTAAGAAGTAATTAAGGAAGCATCATGGCTAAACGTACAGACATTAAAAGCATCTTAATTATTGGTGCTGGTCCGATTGTCATCGGTCAAGCATGTGAGTTTGACTACTCAGGTGCTCAAGCATGTAAAGCACTTCGTGAAGAAGGCTACCGTGTTATTTTGGTGAACTCTAACCCAGCAACCATTATGACTGACCCTGCTATGGCAGATGCCACTTACATCGAGCCAATCACTTGGCAAACTGTAGCTGCAATCATTGAGAAAGAACGCCCAGACGCAGTTCTTCCTACAATGGGTGGTCAAACAGCATTGAACTGTGCACTTGCACTCGATGCCAACGGTATTCTAGAAAAATACAATGTTGAATTGATTGGCGCGACCAAAGAAGCGATCGAAAAAGCGGAAGACCGTAAACTTTTCGATATCGCAATGCGCAAAATCGGTTTGGAATGCCCTCGCGCTGACGTTGCAGAAAGCATGGAACACGCACTTGAAATTCAAGCGCGTTTCGGCTTCCCTGTCATTATCCGTCCATCATTCACTATGGGTGGTTCAGGCGGCGGTATCGCATACAACCGTGAAGAATTCATTGAAATCTGTGAACGCGGTTTCGATCTTTCTCCAACTAAACAATTATTGATCGATGAATCATTAATTGGTTGGAAAGAGTACGAAATGGAAGTTGTTCGTGACAAAAACGACAACTGTATCATTGTATGTACCATTGAAAACTTTGACCCAATGGGCGTGCACACAGGTGACTCAATCACTGTTGCTCCTGCACAAACATTGACTGACAAAGAATTCCAACTTTTACGTAATGCATCTTTAGCTGTACTTCGTGAAATTGGTGTTGAAACTGGCGGCTCTAACGTTCAGTTCGGTATCAACCCGAAAGACGGCCGTATGGTTGTGATCGAGATGAACCCACGTGTTTCTCGTTCATCTGCACTTGCGTCTAAAGCAACAGGTTTCCCAATTGCGAAAATCGCGGCGAAATTGGCTGTAGGTTATACCCTTGATGAGTTGAAAAACGACATCACTGGCGGTACAACCCCTGCATCTTTCGAACCTGCGATCGACTATGTTGTAACCAAGATTCCTCGTTTCAACTTCGAGAAATTCCCGCAAGCTGACGCAACTTTGACGACTCAGATGAAATCTGTAGGTGAAGTCATGGCCATTGGCCGTAACTTCCAAGAGTCTGTGTCTAAAGCACTTCGTGGTCTTGAAGTGGGCGCATGTGGTTTTGACGAAAAAATCGCTGTGGGCACTGAAGGCGCACGTGAGAAAATTCTTGTTGAATTGAAAGTGCCAGGTCCAGAGCGTATTTGGTATGTAGGCGATGCATTCCGTCACGGTTTCACCCTTGATGAAGTATTTGAAGCAACCAAAATTGACCGTTGGTTCTTGATTCAAATCGAAGACATCATCAAAACTGAAAACCAAATCAAAACTTTAGGTTTTGGTGATTTGAACGCTGACAACATCCGTTCGTTCAAACGCAAAGGTTTATCTGACCTTCGCATTGCGGACTTGATGGGCATTTCACAAAAACAATTCCGTAAACACCGTTGGAACTTGGGTGTAACTCCAGTTTACAAACGTGTAGATACATGTGCTGCAGAGTTTGAATCTGACACAGCTTACATGTACTCAACTTACGATGAAGAGTGTGAAGCAAACCCATCGAACCGTGACAAAATCATGGTCATCGGTGGCGGACCAAACCGTATTGGTCAAGGTATCGAATTCGATTACTGCTGTGTACACGCTGCCCTTGCAATGCGTGATGACGGCTATGAAACCATCATGGTGAACTGTAACCCTGAAACTGTTTCTACGGATTACGACACATCAGATCGTTTGTACTTCGAACCAATCACTTTGGAAGATGTACTTGAAATCGTGCGTATCGAGAAACCTAAAGGCATTATCGTTCAGTACGGCGGTCAAACTCCGCTTAAATTGGCTCGCGCTTTAGAAGAAGCTGGTGCACCAATCATCGGTACATCACCAGACGCAATTGACCGTGCAGAAGACCGTGAACGTTTCCAACAAATGATTCAACGTCTGCAACTTCGTCAACCAAACAACAGCATTGTAAAATCTGCTGAAGAAGGTATGGCTGAAGCAGCAAAAGTTGGCTACCCACTTGTAGTACGTCCTTCGTATGTCCTTGGTGGCCGTGCGATGGAAATCGTGTACAACGACGACGAATTGAAACGCTACTTACGTGATGCGGTTCAAGCATCTAACGAAGCGCCAGTACTTCTTGACCACTTCCTAGACGATGCGATTGAAGTTGACGTGGACTGCGTATCTGACGGTAAAGACGTTGTGATCGGCGGTATCATGCAGCACATCGAACAAGCGGGTATTCACTCAGGTGACTCAGCATGTTCTATTCCTCCTTACTCTTTATCTAAAGAAGTTCAGGACGAAATGCGCCGTCAAACCATCGCTATGGCAAAAGAGCTTGGCGTAATCGGTTTGATGAACGTACAGTTTGCGGTTAAAGGTACTGACGTATACATCTTAGAAGTGAACCCACGTGCATCACGTACTGTTCCATTCGTATCTAAGTGTATCGGCGAATCTTTAGCAAAAGTTGCTGCACGTTGTATGGCAGGTCAATCTCTAGAATCTCAAGGATTCACTACAGAGATTATTCCTGAACACTTCTCTGTAAAAGAAGCGGTGTTCCCATTCAATAAATTCCCTGGTGTTGACCCAATTCTTGGCCCTGAGATGAAATCTACAGGCGAAGTGATGGGTGTAGGTAAAACATTTGGTGAAGCGTTCTATAAAGCTGTGTTAGGCTCTAATGACCGTTTACCAGGCCTACCAACGGAAGGCGAAGTAAAACATGCATTCTTATCTGTTCGTCATTCTGACAAGCCTCGTGCTGTTGGTATTGCGAAACAGTTGACAGATCTTGGCTTCAAAGTCATCGCTACTGGCGGTACTTATGATGTGATTAAAGATGCTGGTATTGAATGTGAACGTGTGAACAAAGTGACTGAAGGCCGTCCTAATATCGTAGACCGCTTGAAAAATGGCGAAGTTCACCTCATTATCAATACAACTGAAGGCAAACAGGCTCAAGAAGATTCATTCTCGATCCGTCGCTCTGCATTACAAGGTAAAGTGTATTACACAACTACCCTTAACGGTGCTGATGCAGTATGCCAAGCTTTAGCAATCAAATTGCCAATGGATGTATACCGCTTACAAGACCTTACTAAAGGTTAATTAAGTTACCGAGAAGTCCCGCCACCTCTCGGTGGCGGGCTTTTTTTCATTTCTAGGTCAGTAAAAATTTTACTGATTTTTTCTTTTTACAAACATGAGGGACAACAATGCAACGTTATCCTATGACTCCCGAAGGCAAAATTGCCCTAGAGAAAGAATTACAGCAACTTAAAAGTGTTGATCGTCCACGTATTACTGCAGCAATTGCTGAAGCGCGTGAACATGGGGATTTGAAAGAAAACGCTGAATACCACGCTGCTCGTGAGCAACAAGGTTTCTGTGAAGGCCGTATCCAAGATATCGAAGGTAAATTGGGTGCTTGCCAAGTGATTGATGTTAAATCACTTGAGCAAAATGGCCGTGTGGTTTTCGGTGTGACTGTGACCATTGAAAACTTAGATACTGAAGAACAAAAGACTTATAAAATCGTTGGTGATGACGAAGCAGATTTTAAAATCAACAAAATCTCTGTAAACTCTCCAATTGCGCGTGGTCTTTTGGGTAAAAATGAAGGCGACGATGTAAAAATCAACACACCACAAGGTGAAGTTGAGTACGAAGTTTCTAAAGTTGAATATCTTTAATTCATTAAGATAGCAATTTTAAGCCCCTCTTTTGAGGGGTTTTTTATTGTTCTATGTTTTTCGCTTAGGTAATGCATGCTATCGAGTGACCAAAATGTACGTTCAGCACTAATAGTCGACTGAATACGTCATTGTTCAAATGGCTTATTTCATTAAAGTGTTATCTAAAACAAAAAGAGTCATAACACACGATGAAATTTGGACATGCAAGCCGAACGGCACAAGCTGCCGCTGCCATTCGCGCAAATCATTATTTATATGCGAACGAACCTGTTTTTTCCGACCCTTATGCCTTTCGTTTAACCAGTCCAATTTGGCGTCGACTGCTTTCAAGTCGTGCATGTATAAAAGCGTTGAATAGCAAAATACCCAACCAAACATTTGGATTACTCACTGCACAGGTGGTGGCACGTTCACGCTATGCCGAAGATCAATTAGAAAAGGCAGTACAACAAGGGATTAAACAATATGTGCTGATTGGTGCAGGTTTAGATTCTTTTGTCCTCCGATTAGCGCAGAAATACTCAGATATTAAAATTTTTGAGGTTGATCACCCAGATACTCAAACATTAAAAATACGAAGTCTACAGAAACTCGGGCATATTCCAGACCATGTTGAGTTTGTTTCGATTGATTTTGAGAAAGAAAATCTAGCGCATGCCTTAAAACGGAGTTCTTATGATACTGATCAACCCGCTTTCTTTTCTTGGCTTGGAACGACGCATTATTTAAAACCAGAAACAACTATGAGCACCTTGCAAACCATTGCCGAATTTGCAGCCGCAGGTAGCGAATTGGTTTTAGACTATTCCATTCCCTATCAAGATTTAACTGGTATAGAGCGTGTCGGATCATTTGCTATTTCCAAATTTACCTATTTTTTAAGTGAACCCATTATTGGGACATTTCACAGTAATGAGTTACACCGTGCCGTGACAAATCTGGGTTATGTAGTCTTAGAAGATTTATCTGCACATGACATTACACAGCGTTATTTTGCAAATCGTAAAGATCGAATACGGCATACTCAAGCCACGCATTTGCTGCATTTAAACCGAGCTTAAGCATTTATCTGTGGTCGACATTTATAGTGAGTCAGCTAGAATAGTCACGCGAATCATTATTGCTATTAAACGTTATGTCTGAAAAATTGATTAATTCACCTGTCAATCATTGGTGTGAGTTTGAGTTCATCTCTAAAACAGTGAAGAACCCAAATATTCACATCAAAGGTAATTATTCATATTATTCTGCATATTGGGATCAAGGTTTTGAGCGCTGTGTGGTGCGTTACTTGCACGACAAACCTGCAACAGCTGAGAAGCCGATAGACCAGCTACATATCGGTAATTTTGTCTGTTTTGGCGCAGAATGCGTGATTATGATGGGTGGTAACCAACTCCACCGCACAGACTGGATTTCAGCCTTTCCATTTGATACGCGGAGTTTTGTCCCTGCGGGCGATACCATCATTGGTGATGGCTGCTGGATCGGCTCACGTGCCATGATTATGCAAGGTGTGACACTGGGTGAAGGTGCTGTGATAGCTACTGGCGCGGTGGTGACTAAAGATGTGCCACCTTATGCAGTTGTCGGCGGCGTGCCTGCTCAAATTATTAAATATCGTTTCCCTCTGGAAGATATCGAAAAACTACTTTCACTTAAGCTCTATGATTTAGATGAAAAGCAGTTTTTAAAGATGCGGGAGCAGTTGCAGACAGATGATATTGAAAAATTATTCCTGTACTTCAAATAACCCTGTTTTAATGTATTGCTTCCAAATATCCTTGAAATTCTTTCTATTTATTTTTGTACCAACACAATATTGATTTAAAATCCGACTCATAGCACTCTCTTTTTGTCCTTGTTGACCTTGAGTTTTATAATTATTTTCTAAATATTGAATTGCATCATATATTTCACAGATTATAGAATTTTTGATATTTGTGTGTTCTACAATCTTTTGATTAATAAAATAGCTTTTTGTCATATACATATCATCAGTACCTTCAAAATAATTATATAAATTATGAATTTGCTTTGTAAGATATGGATAAGTCACTTCAAATAACCCATCAAAAATAAATCCACATAAAATTAAATTTAACTTCGGATTATCAGTCCTTAAAAGTGCGTATTGGTTAATTTTTTTTATCAACTCCCTAGAATTATATTTTTTAGTCATTTGAAAATTAATAATCCAAAAATACAACTCGGAATCACCTTCCTTCGTTGAAATTTCCCCAACTCTAAACAGCTGATCTTTTATTATTTTTTCATGTGATACAGAATTATCTAAATTTGGAAATTTAAACGTAAAATCCACAAATTTTTCAAGATAATCTCCATTCATCTCTGAATCATAGCCATAGTATGATTTGACTGATTGTAATAATTGAGGCTTATTCATTACCAAAACAAAAACAATTTTTGGAATATCAAAAAAGTGCTTAATTCTTTCAATTAGACGAATTGCAAAATCAGGACGACATCGATCCAATTCATCAATAATAAAAACTAAAGGTTTATCTAATTTTCCAGCTAATACAGCAAGTTCTTTCTTAAAGTCATGAATTGTTTGTTTCTCAACCTGATGATTCTCAATTTTCTTTTCGATTTTCTCCTTAACTTTTGCAGCTATTTCCTCACTTGCTGTGTCATACAACGCTTTTCCTTCTTCATATACCTCTTTAAATGCTTCTCCAGCTCCACCCAAGCCAATCCAATGCATGCCCGCTTTAGCCGCAATCATTGGTATGACAGCCGCCAACGATATTAATACTGAAGCAGTCTTAGCATTAAAATCTTTAATTTCATCATCATCAATTTCTTCTGACTCTTTAAAAGTTTGACTTATTTCAGCTGCAATCGTTAAAAATGGATCTTCCAAATAATCATTAGCAAATGCATCCAAATAGATCACGTTATGCTGAGTATCATCTAAATGCTTCGCCCAGTGACGAACAAACCACGTTTTTCCCTCACCCCATCGTGCATCCAAAGCAAGAACAGCTCCGCAATTTAAGCGATCGACGTAATTTGTAAGTTGCTCTCCTAAGCGACGGCGATCCCAAAGATCGCCTTCCCATGCAGTTTCAATATTCTCAAAATTATCTTTAGCCCAGTTTAATTGATTATCCATCATTTCTATTTATATTCATCAAGTTAACTATGTATTGAGTATAGCAGTAGCGCTATAAATTAACATTTAACCCATAAGCATCTCGTAACTTGTCATAGCCTTTTCCTCAAATTCAGACTATAAAGAACTCATAAAATAAAAAGACCCCACTTTTCAGGATGAATGATGACGAGAACCACTCAATTCTCAGGCATATTTATACTTGCCCTGCTGGCAGCAATTGTCGCGACATTTTGCGATGCGATTCATGTCTATACCCAAACGCTTAATTATCCCAACCCATTATTTTTCCATCAGGCTTGGTGGGTATTCCCCGGCTTTTTTATTGCCTTTGCTTTCATGGCATATAGCTATATTCAACTTACGCAACGACTTAAACACAATGTGATGACTCAGCTCAGTTGCCATCATGACGGCACTGCGCCACTCGTCGAGAGCCTAATACTATTTACCATCGTCTATATACTCAGCGGATTTGGCAATTTTCATCCAGAAGCACTTTGTTGGATTTTTTACCTGAGCTTTTTTATTCGCTGGCTATTTAGCTATGAGCGTACAT
This sequence comes from Acinetobacter sp. YH12218, assembly GCF_013417925.1. Taxonomy (NCBI): domain Bacteria; kingdom Pseudomonadati; phylum Pseudomonadota; class Gammaproteobacteria; order Moraxellales; family Moraxellaceae; genus Acinetobacter; species Acinetobacter sp. YH12218. The sequence goes on along the minus strand of NZ_VPDB01000002.1, from coordinate 68,704 downwards.
GGCTACTGATATTAGCCATCATGCTTGCCATTGGCGGTATGTTCTTTGAAGGACTATTAGCTGAGTTTGCTTTAGTGAAATATCGCCATGAAGATATTTACAATGTGCCGTATTGGCTGGGTGGCGTATATATGCATGGCGCATTTGCCTTACGTGCAGGCATGCGTCGTTTTGTTTACCGTTAATTTTTTAAATTTGGAAGATTTAGACATAAAAAAAGACCACTCAATCGGAGTGGTCTTTTTTTGAATATGGTGGCTATGACGAGACTTGAACTTGTGACCCCCGCATTATGAGTGCGGTGCTCTAACCAACTGAGCTACATAGCCTTAAACTGTGCGCGCATTATGGAGGGATATTTAAATATCGTCAAGCCCATAATGCGCGTATTTGATCAAAATTTGTTGAAGTGAACCGATAAGCCGGGTTCTGTCGAGGACGATCATTCCTCTAGGCGTACAATCACTCATACGCTCAAGCGACCTACCCGGATCCAGCATGGGCCATGCCTAAAGGATCCCTATTTGGTCTTGCTTCCGGTGGGGTTTACCATGCCATGAACTGTTACCAGTCATGCGGTGCGCTCTTACCGCACCCTTTCACCCTTACCTCCGATTTCGATTGCTCGATACCATAATGAAGGCGGTCTACTCTCTGCTGCACTTTCCGTCGGCTCACACCGCCCAGGCGTTACCTGGCACCTTGCCCTATGAAGCCCGGACTTTCCTCCCCTGCTTTAGTCACGGAGACCTATACACAGCAGCGATCGTCTGGTTCACTTCGGGGCGCATTCTAACAAATCTGACAACTAATTGCTTGATGTTTTTTGAGCAGTTAGTTTTTCGTACTTTTGTTGAAGCTGTTCCTGAGTTTCAGGATGAGCCGGATCCAATGGAATACAATCCACCGGACAGAACAACTGACACTGCGGTTTATCGTGATGCCCAACGCATTCCGTACACAAATCAGGGTTAATCTCATAAATGAGTTCCCCCATGAAAATCGCCTCATTGGGGCATACAGGTTCACAGACATCGCAGTTGATGCATTCATCAGTGATATATAAAGACACTCTACCAACCTTGCTGTTGTTTACGCTTAAAGGCTTCCACAACAGCTTGTGGTACAAACTGAGTGACATCACCATTTAAACGTGCAATTTCACGCACGAGCGTAGATGAAATAAACGAATATTGCTCTGATGGGGTTAAGAACACGGCTTCAAATTTACTGTCCAAACGGCGATTCATATTTGCCAATTGAAATTCATATTCAAAATCTGAAACTGCACGTAAACCACGTAACACGGCTGTTGCTTTTTGCTCGTTAAAGAAGTTGACCAACAGCCCATCAAAACCTACAAACTCAACATTTGACAAATGACTTAAAGACTCTTGCGCTAGTGCAACACGTTCTTCCAGACTAAACACAGGGTTTTTGTGATGTCCAATTGCAATTGCCACGACAACTTCGTCAAACATGCGTGATGCACGTGTCACTAAGTCGATATGACCATTAGTAATTGGATCGAATGTGCCCGGATAAATTACACGAGTTTTAGACATCCAGTTGTACTCTGTTATTTTGTAGATGGGTATTTTAACAAAATCTTGATTTATAGGTGAAGTCAGCTTGTAAATTTAAAAACTTCATCTTATTCAAAGTTCGGGTACAATAGTGCTAAGTTTGGAAGTTTTTGATTATGACGAAAGCAGTAGTTAAAAAAAATAGTAGCAGTACGATTGCCCTAAATAAGCGTGCGCGTCACGATTATTTCATTGAAGAAAAATTTGAAGCGGGTCTTTCATTACAAGGCTGGGAAGTCAAATCAATGCGTGCGGGTCGTATGACTATCGTAGAGAGCTATATTACGTTTAAAAATGGTGAAGCATTTTTATTCGGCGCTCAAGTGCAACCTTTACTGAGTGCTTCAACGCATGTGGTGCCTGAAGCGACTCGTACTCGTAAATTATTGCTGAACCGCCGTGAAATTGAAAAACTACAAGGTGCGATTAACCAAAAAGGTTATTCATGTGTGCCTTTGGCATGTTACTGGAAAGGTCCTCATGCCAAACTTGAAATTGCCCTAGTAAAAGGTAAGCAGCTTCACGACAAGCGTGCAACGGAAAAAGACCGTGATTGGCAGCGCGATAAAGCCCGTATTTTTCATAAATAAGTTCATTAAAAAAACCTCCTTCTTGGAGGTTTTTTTATTTTTAAATTGCAGATTTAGCAGAATTTCAACCCACCAAAACAGTTGGTCCGAACTTCCTGGTTCCCCAAGACTTGATTTTTTAAAGTTAAATTGGCCGCACTAGCATTGCTGAGGTTAATTGAACCGACATTTTTATAAATCGGTAAACCAAATGCAGCACCAACAGCAGAACCTAACGGAATATAAATCGGTTCATTGGTTAAAATTTGCGATACTTTTTCTGCAACTTGTGGCAAGACGCCTGAAATATCTACTTCAGATGTTGGATTTAATTTACCAATATTGATCGGGTCTTTAAATGACATCCACCAACCTGTACGTGCAATATCATCTGCATTGGCATCTGGCCAACTGATATCTTGAGATTGAAGCGATAAATAACCGGCTGTGCCATTTAATGGAATGTTATGAATCATATTTAAGGCTTGCTCAAAGGTAATGTTCATTTTCAAACCATCAATTGATGAGCCCGAATCCATAAAGAACTGCGCCCCTTCTACCCATAACAAATTACGGTCAAGTTTGACCTGCAAACTACCACTATCACGGTTGAGTTGAATCGACGGTACAGTCGCACTGATATTTTTGGCAACGGCTTGAGTTTGTCGTTTTCCGTTGATGGTAATTTCAGGGACGGTAAATGGCACATTCATTGAAGGAATTTTTAAACCCTTACTATTTTCAGGTTGACTTACAAAGCTACGATCATTGTTCCAAATCGTATTAATCACCAAGTTCCCCGATAAAGTCTCACTGGTGCTATCCCCAAAGATCGCGGCTTGGGTCTTTGCTGTCCCTGTAGTCGATGCAATTTTCATATAACCGCTTAGTGACTTAATCCCATCTGTCGGCGCACCCGTGTTTTGAATACCAGTGGTCAATAAGCCTGTAATTGATTCAGCACTGACACGGAAGCCTTTAACTTCGCGTAAAGCGGCTTGTTTTGGGTTTTTAATTGCAAATTCAATAAACGGATTTTTCAGTTCGGCACTTGTCGACGCTCGATCACCATTAAAGACGGGATTACCATTGGCATCGGTTGAAGTAGCATTACCACTCAGCGCTAGATGACGAATATCAATATCACAGCCATTTGACCCGTTTACCCCACCACAGCCGAGTTGCAAACTTTTGACATTGACGTTCAGATCCATGACGGCATCTAAACTGAGTTTGTAGAAACCAATATTTTCATCGACCATTTGTTGGTTGACCAAAATAGGATCGGTATAGGACATATTCATCAATGCAGCACCATTGATGGCAGACAATTCTTCATCGGCTAATCCCACCAAGCCTTCTGCTGCAAAAACAACGTCAGAAACACATAAGGTCAATGCCATTGCGACTATTGTTTTTTTTCACGATTATTTAATCCTTTTTAATATTCGTCACTCATCCCGAGTGAAATTTATGAGAAGATTAAATCAATAGCGTTGGCGTAAATGAATAGCAATTTGTGACACACATCACAACTATATTATACAAAATGCCAATTTTCACGAATTTTAGGCCAATAAAAACCCCAGTAACATTTCCATCACTAGGGTTTTCAAAGATTTATAAATGATAGTTCAAACGATTTATTTACAAATTAATTAACTTTATTTAACAACAGCCCCAGATATTCACCAAACCAAATGGCAGTTTCTAAATCACCCGCAGGTGGCGTGACTTCAACAGGCGCATTATCCGATTGTGTCATTAAACCTAAAAAGCTCGACATCCGATTTAAATCTGTTGTGCTTCGTCCAGTTGGCATCAATGGAAGACCGCTCCACAACATGCCGTGCTGCATGGCGAATAAATTGATTTGCTGCAATACTGCCAATTTATCTCCACTTAAGCCGCCACCATTGGTAAAACCAGCGGCTAACTTGCCTTGCCATGTCCGTGCTAACCAGCGTTTAGATGATTGCTCCATGAATAATTTCATTGCCGCACTCATACTGCCCATATAGGTTGGGCATCCAAAAACGATGGCATCTGCACTGTCCAATTCATCCCAATCCACATGCTCTACATTCATGAGATGGACTTTTACACCGGCTTTTTCTGCACCTTGTACAATGAAATTCGCCACTTTGGCAGTGTGCCCATAGGGACTGTGGTAAACAACAGCAAGAGATTTAGCAGTCAAAGACATAACATTTAAAAGTCGATAGATTCAGTCAAGTTTAGCATTTTCAAAGCATAAAGACGAATGTTGCCATACGTCCTGTTTTCGCTTCTCGGCGATAAGAAAAATATTCTTCAGCTTGCAAAAAGGTACATTGGTCGCCACCGGTTACAGCTTTAACCCCATGTAATGCAAGAATATAACGCGCTATCGCATAAAGATCAGCATAATATTTGCCTTCCTTTACACCAGCTTTAAATGCACTTTCAAGTTCTGGGTATTTGGAACAAAAGGCAGCTTTGACTTCTGCGCCAATTTCAAAACTCTCTTGGCAAATGGCTGCCCCCAACCAAGCCCATGTTGGCTGAGTGTGCATGGCTGCAATGGTGTTTTCCACAATACCATTTGCCAAGCCCTTCCAACCTGCATGCAGATTGGCAACTTCAGTCCCGTCAGCATTACCCAAAACCACGGGTAAGCAATCTGCGGTCATCATCATCAGGGCATGGTGTTTAGACTGCGTGACCATACCATCGCCTTCGGGTGCAACAAAGTTGATCTGTTCATCAATGCGATGGCATAGCGTACTGTGCGTTTGGTTCATCCAGCTGATTTTATTCACGCCATATTTAGCAAAGTCTTTGAGCAATTGCATCCGGTGCTTTTGCACACGCGCTGCATCATCTCCCACATGCAATGCCAGATTAAATCCTGCCAGTTCAGGTTGTTCAGCGGGTTGCGTCTGATCATGATGAACTCGAGTTTGTCCCACAAAAACACCCTGTGGAAGTCCCTGAACAAATTGCATGTTGCCGTCCTTTTCTATCTATGGCGTGTAAATCAGTTTAAAACTTAATAAGCTTTGTTTTCGCTACGTAAAACTTCAACCAATTGGTTAAAGTCTTCAGGCCATGGTGCTTCAAACATCATGTCTTCACCTGTACGTGGATGAACGAGACCCAATTTAACCGCATGTAAAGCCTGACGTTTAAAGCCACGTAAAGTATCATCTAATAACACCGACGCGCCTGCAGGCATACGTACACGTGGTACATACACTTGATCGCCCACAAGACCATGACCGATATAAGTAAAATGCACACGAATTTGATGGGTACGACCCGTTTCTAAACGTGCTTGAACGCGGGTAAAGTTTTGGAAACGTTCTTTCACATTGTAGTGAGTCACCGCATCTTTACCGCCCGGCAAGACTGCCATTTTGATGCGATCGACAGGATGACGTTTAATTGGCTCATCCACTGTACCGCCAGCAATAATGTTGCCATATACGATCAAATCGTAAATACGGTAAACCGATTTCTTCGCCAATTGCTTACTTAAAGAAAATTGGGATTCGAGGTTTTTCGCAACAACCAACAGACCTGAGGTGTCTTTATCAATACGATGCACCAAACCTGCACGGGTCAACTCTGAAGATTTTGGGTAGTGGTGCAAAATTGCATTCACCAATGTGCCTGTACTGTTTCCAGCGCCCGGATGAACAACCATACCGACAGGTTTATTAATCACCATAATATCGTCATCTTCATAGACAATATTAAGTGGAATATCTTCAGGTAAGCTACGGGTTTGTGCTTCTAACTCGACGTCTAAAGTCAGTAACTCTGTTCCTTCGCATTTGTACTTTGGTTTCACAGTGTTACCATTGACCAACAAATGGCCCTCTTTGAGCCACTGTTTTAGCTTTTCACGAGAAAAATCAGTCCAAACCAGTGCTGAAACCTGATCAATACGTTGTCCTAAATAGCTTTCATCCAATTGAAATTGCAACGATAAACGTGTTGCAGTTGAGTCTGAAGTATGGTTATCTGCATCCTCAGAATCTTCAAGTAAATTGAAATCAGTTTCAGGGAAATTAGAATTGGAAGATTGTGCTTGACTCATTTGCTCATTCAGACAAAAGTGGTTTAATAGTTCAATTGTAGCTCATTGCCCGTATTAACAGAGGAATTTTTATGTCGCTACCAAAATATAAAATGACAATGCTTGCTCTAACAATAGGCATTGCATCGGCAATGGTAGGCTGTAGCAGTAATCCAAAGAAAGAAGTGGTCGACACAGGTCCACAATCAAGCGAACAGATTTATATCGAAAAAGCACAAAAAGCGCTTGAACGTAACCAATATACAGATGCAGCAAAACACCTTGAAGCTCTAGAGACCTACTACCCTACAGGTAACTATGCGCAGCAAGCACAACTTGAACTATTGTATGTAAAGTTTCAGCAAAAAGACTATGAAGGTGCGATTGCACTTGCAGACCGTTTTATTCGTATGAACCCACAACATCCGCAAGTTGATTATGCGTACTACGTGCGTGGTGTTTCAAACATGGAGCAAAACTACAACGGTTTGCTTCGCTATACTTCTTTAAAGCAATCGCATCGTGATGTGAGCTATCTCAAAGTGGCTTATCAAAACTTTGTCGACTTTATCCGTCGCTACCCATCGAGCGAATATGCAGTCGATGCCGCACAACGTATGAAGTTCATCAGTCAAGAATTGGCTGAAAGCGAAATGAATGCGGCACGTTTTAATGTGAAGCGTAAAGCATGGTTAGCTGCTGTTGAACGTTCACTTTGGGTGATCGAACATTATCCTCAAGCACCACAAGTTCCAGAAGCTCTAGCGACGGTTGCCTATGGTTATGACAAACTTGGTGATAAAACCACGTCTCAGCAATACATTGAAGTACTTAAACTGAACTATCCAAAACTTGTGAAGTCAGACGGTACTCTCAATATGCGTGCTGCACGTAGTGAAGGCAGCTTCCTTAACCGTGCAACTTTGGGTATTTTCGGTAAAGAAGCACAGACGATGTCTGAGCAAACCTCTACAGACGTAGTTGAAACTGATGAAGAAAAACGCAGTTTAACCAATCGTTTAAGCTTTGGCTTATTGGATCGTCCTCATAGCGAAAAAACTGAGTCGTCAGAATCAGCTGAATAATATAGTCGCAACGAAGGTCGATTTTTCACAAAGGGCAAGTTAGAATACTTGCCCTTTTATCTTTTCAGGATCTACAGATTCGGTTAGATTAAAAGGTATACAATAGTTCGATGGTCGATGCTGTACTACATCTCCACCTGAACTTACAGCATTGCTGATTTCAACATATTTCACGAACTGCCCAAATTCAATAGATAGACAGATAAAATAGCATGGCCATTCCTCAACATACAATTGATCAAATTTTAGATCGCACCGATATTGTCGATGTGATTGGTCAATTTGTGAAATTGAAAAAGACTGGACGCACTTACTCAGGATGCTGCCCATTCCATCAGGAAAAATCGCCATCTTTCCATGTCTATCGTGATAAACAATATTTTCACTGCTTTGGTTGTCAGGCCAATGGTAATGCCATCCGTTTTTTAATGGATATTGGTAGCCGTAACTTTATTGAAGTAATGAAGGATTTATCAAGCCAAACAGGTATTGAACTACCGAAAGACAATAACGATTCCAATAAACTCAAATATAAGCGCGAATCTAAACCCAAACCTGTACAAAAACCTGCAATCGAAACAAAAGCTCTGACGCCCCAAACAGGCGAAACACAGACTGCTCCTGCTGCAGTAAATTTCGAACACGACCCATTTGCTGAGTTTCAAAATAGCGAAGAAGCCTTTTATGGGAGCGATCCGTTTGCTCACTTTGACCAAGTTGCCAATGGTTTTGAAGATGTGCCGCAAGATGGAAACTTATATGACTTGCTGGAAAATGTCGCACAGTTTTATGAACAACAACTTCCGCTCAGTCCAATTGGGCAAGCTTATTTTAAACAACGGGGTCTCAGTGCAGACACCATCGCCTATTGGCGCTTAGGCTATGCCCCTGAAGATTGGCAACATCTGGAAAAAGCCTTTCCACAAGATATCGAAGGACTCAAACTTCTCGGTTTGATTCGCACCAGTGATAGTGGTCGTGACTTTGACTTACTGCGTGAGCGGGTGATTTTCCCGATTCGAGATGCGAAAGGTCGTGTGGTCGGTTTTGGTGGTCGTGCCCTAAATGATGAAATCAAACCGAAATACATCAACTCTCCAGACTCCGAAGTTTTCCATAAAAATCAGTTACTTTATGGTTTATACGAAGGCCGTAAACAAAAAGCCCAAGATTGGTTAATGGTCGAAGGTTATATGGATGTCATTGCCCTACAGCAATATGGCATTCATGGCGCTGTAGCGACTTTAGGGACTGCCAGTAATACTGAACATTTAAACATTTTATTTAAGCAAAATAGCCGTATTACCATTGCATTTGATGGAGATGCCGCAGGTCAAAAAGCAGCTCGTCGTACGCTCGAAATTGCACTGCCATTACTGAATGATGGACGTGAACTTAAATTCTTTGTTTTGCCAAATGACCACGACCCAGATTCACTGATCCGCCGTGAAGGTATTGAAAATTTTCGACGTTTACTGGACACCTCACCGCTACTTTCTGAGTTTGTTTTTGCACATTTAACGCAAAATCATAATGTTGCTTCGCCTGAAGGTAAAAGTCAGGTGATGGGCGAACTGAGACAACTGACTGAACTGTTGCCGAAAGGTGGTTCATATCGTTATTTGCTACAGCAATATTTCCGTGAAAAATTAGGGTTTAGCCGAAAGTGGCAGCCTCAAGTCAATAATGATGCATCATTGAGCTTTAGTACAAAAATTGATGCCGAAGAATATGTGATTGCGATTTTAATCAATCATCCTTATCTCTACATTCATTTTGAGCCTTTACGCGCCTTAGTTTCACAAGATCTCTTGCTTTATCACGTTTTAAATATTTTCAATGTGATTTTTGATGAATTGCCTGATGACCCAGAGTTATCGACCTATTATGTACTCGGTGCATGTGCAGCGCATCATCATGAATTACAACATATTTTAGAGCATGCCAATATCAGTGACTATACGTCATCACCTGAACAGGCAGATAAACTTGCAGCAGATTTATCGACAAAATTGCAATATCAATTCTTACAACTCAAGATCAAGTCGAATAAGTTTTCTAGCCTTGCTGAAATGCGTAATTTAAAACAACGTATTTATGATATTGATAAAAAAAGATCGCTCACCCTCCTTGAAGATTAAGTTTTAACTTCAAATTCAAGCTGTGAATGACCTTTATTTAATGAATAAGTTTATTTATTTCTTTGGTTTACGGCGATTTTCAGCCACATTAACTAAATCTTGTTCTATCATTTCAAAATAAGCGGGATCTTCCGCCATCGCAGCATTGCGCAGCACGATAGAGGTCGGATGCAATAGTTTTTGGGTTAAACGATGCGACATTTCTTGCATAATCTTCGCAGCATCTTCACCCTTTTGTAGACGATTCAAGGCCAAAGCCAGCTCTTCTTGACGTAATGACTCCCCATGTTCACGGTATGCATGAATTGTCGAGCCAGCCAAATTCACTTTTTGCTGTGTGATTAAATCTGTCGCAAGCTGATTGACCATCACTTCGGCTTCAACTGCCGCCTGACGACGCTGAGCCAAGTTTTCTTCTATGACTGTTTGCAGATCATCTACACCATATAAATAAACACCATCTAAACTTTCAACTTTGGCTTCAATATCACGGGGTACCGCCAAATCGACCAACAACATTTGTTTATAACGGCGTTTTTTCAATGCTGCTTTGACATCCGCAAAATAAATCACTTGATGCAAGCTTCCAGTACAACTTGAAATTACATCTGCGCGATGTAAATTGTCTGCCAAATCTGCAAAATCAATTATTTCAACTTCTACACGATGAGCAATCTCTTGGGATAAAGCTTCAGCACGGGCACGTGTACGGTTACAGATAATAATTCTACCCACACCCATTTCGGCCAAATGCTTCGCAACCAAGCTATTCATTTCACCAGCAGCAACAATCATGACCGTCAATTTTTCAGGTTGACTAAAGACCTGTAAAGCGAGCTGAGCAACAGCATAGCCCATCGATACCGCATGACTTCCGACTGCTGTTTCAGAACGCACTCGTTTTGCCGCATAAAAGGCATATTCAAAAATACGGTTTAAATTTGGGGAGACAGTTTCGGCATCTTTGGCTAAGGACAAAGCCGTTTTAACTTGACCTAAGATTTGAGGCTCACCAAGCATGAGCGAATCCAAGCCGCTAGCCACACGCATGAGGTGTGTCACCGCCTGTGCATTTTCATAACGATACACATGATTTGACAATTGCTTTACATCAATACCATTTGATTGGGCAAGCCAATTCAATACCATGTCTGCATTTTCAGACATCGCATAGACTTCAGTACGATTACATGTAGATACCACCACCATGTCATTGAGTTCAGGTGCATGGCTTTGCTGTTCAAGCAGCGCTGTTAACTTTTCAGGGTTAAATGCAATCTGTTCGCGCAGTTCTACAGAGGCGGTTTGATGGTTGACACCCAATGCAAAGAAAGACATATCAGATCATCATTTCGCTAAATTTATGCTATTGTGCATTATCGGCGTCATAAAAAGCATTACTTGGATCAAGAAAAATTGCGTCTAACAAATAGCCGACTGAACGGCCAGACAATAAAGCAGTATTCTACCACATTCTTACTTGTTGGTAGCATGGCTTCTACTGCCCCAATTCGGGCCGTGGGAGAAGTTTACCATGCAAATTCAGGATATGATGCAATTAAACAAAGTATGATTGCAGAATTTGCCTTAGCTTATAACGACATCCCAACCGCGCTTCATAATTACACCGTGCTTGCAATCAAAAGTAAATCCACCATGGTCAAACAGCGTGCTTTAAACGTTGCTATTGAGCAAAATGATTTACAAGCAGCCTTAGATATTGCTACACATTGGGTTGTGCAAGAACCTGAAGATGTACCAGCATTATTTTATTTATCACATATTGCTTTGAAAGCCCATGAATATGAGCTTGCCGCCGAAACACTTGATAAAATTTTAACCATTGACCCAAATGCAGATTTAGAACAAATTTTGGCGGGTATTTCCCCTGAATCAGAGGAAGATCGCGCTTATCTGATTCAAGCACTGACCGCCAGCAAAGAAAAAACCAATCCCTCTATTTTGGTCTTAGTCGCAGGTTTACAAGCTCAAAATGGCGCCTTTGCCGATGCCTTAGACACCATTAATTTAGCACTGAAAAAACGCCCGAAAGTGACTGGCTATATTTTAATGAAAGCCAATTTACTCATGTCTTTGGGTGATGAAGACGAAACCTTAAAATGGTTCGAAAAATCGAGCCGCAAACACCGCAACAATATGGAAGTTCGCTTAGCCGAAGCGAAATATTTAATTAAAATCAATCAGTCAGAATTAGGTCTAGAAAAACTCGAAGATATACTAAAGAAATGGCCATCTGCTGAAGAACCGCTATTTATGGCAGGTTTGACCAGTATTGACTTAGAGCTTTATGAAAAAGCCGAAAAGTATTTGGTGGAGTTACGTTATTCGAGCAAATACCAAAATGAAGCGTATTACTATCTCGCAGTAAATGCTGAACGCAAACAGCATTATGAAACGGCAAAAGCCTATTATCGCCTTGTTGATGGCAGTCTTTATACAGTTTCACGGCGCAATATGATCAGCATTTTTAGCCAGCAAAATAAGCTGCATGATGCACTGCGCTTTTTAACTCAAGAGCGGGTTAATTATCCTCAACATGCCAGTTTCTTATATCTTGCTCAGGCAGATATTTTAAAACGCATGAACAATAAAAAAGCAGCAGTCCGTTTGCTTGATGAAGCGGTAAGAAACTTACCTGAAGATCCAGAACTCATTTATGCCGAAGTTCTACTGCTCGACGCCCATCAAGATAAAGATAGACTCGACCAATTACTAAAACAATTACTTGAAATTGAACCCAATAGCCCGACCTATTTAAATGCATATGCCTATACCTTGGCGGTACAAAATAGACGCTTAGATGAAGCCCGAAAATACGTCGAACATGCCTTAGAATATGCTCCTGAGCAGGCCTCAATTTTAGATACGTTCGGTTATATTTGTTATTTGCAAAATGATTTTAGTACATCTGCATCTGTTTTGGCCAAAGCGTATGAACTGAGTAATAGTTTAAAAATTGGCATTCGCTACGCACGATCAGTCTTCATGCAAGGTGATATGAATAAATTTGACGCGTTGTTACAACAACTCCAACAAAAACATCCGAATGATCCGCAATTAGAGCAACTACATTCGTTATTGTTACCCCAACCCATGAAAAAGAGTTAGAAAGACTTTATGCAAGTATCTTCAAAATTTGGGGTATCTGCCCTGACCTGCTGCGCTTTATTTTTTACTGGTTGTCAGCAATACGTTAAAACACCCGCTCAACCGAGCCCTGAAGAAGTTGCTGCAAATCAATTCAACTTACAAGGTAAGATTGGTGTGCGCACGCCACAACAGTCAGGAAGTGCTTTTTTTACTTGGGTTCAAGACCGTAATGAATATGATATCGAACTGAGTGGTATTTTAGGTGTTGGAAAAACTCAAATCAGCGGTAAACCTGGTCAAGTTCAGTTAAACAGTGCAAAAACCGGTTTAATTGAAGCAGAAACACCAGAGGAATTACTCGAACGTGCTACCGGTTGGCAAGCTCCCATTACCCACCTCGTCGACTGGGTACAGGCGCGCCCTGCAACCACACAAGCAATAATTCAACGCGATACAGCTCAGCGCCCTCAACAGATTATTGAAGATGGTTGGACGGTTGACCTGAGCTATAACGAGACTGCAACCGTACCGAACAAGTTAATTTTAAAACAAGCACTTGAATCCGGTCAGGAAAACCGTATTACAATGGTGATTCAAAATCGTTAATTTGCCTAAAAGCTGAACTATGACTTCCATGATTCGTGTACCTTCTCCTGCAAAACTCAATTTGTTTTTGCACATTACTGGCCGACGTCCTAATGGATATCACGAATTACAAACGATTTTTCAGCTCATCGATTTATCAGATTGGATGGAATTTCACCCACTTGCAAATTCTGCTGATGAAAATTTTATTCAAATTGAGGGCTTAAACAGCGTTAATCTAGAGCAAAATTTAATTTATCGTGCTGCTCAAATACTCAAACCGTTTGCTAAAGCACTGACTGCACAAAAAATCCACATCGAAAAAAATATTCCGATGGGTGCAGGGCTCGGCGGTGGTTCATCCAATGCAGCCACCACCCTAATCGTGCTCAATCAACTATGGAAATGTGGTCTAAATACCGAACAACTTGCAGAACTCGGCTTACAACTTGGGGCAGATGTTCCCGTGTTTGTACATGGTCTAAATGCATGGGCTGAAGGCATCGGTGAACACTTAACATTCATAGATTTAGCTCAAAAACAGTACATTGTGCTGAAACCTGACTGTTTTATCAGCACTCAACTGCTTTTTTCACAAAAAACGTTGACAAGAGACTCAAAGCCCACTAAATTTTGCGGCTATCAGGAAACGCCATCTGATTTTGGAAATAACTTTGAGCCTGTGGCACGAAGCTTATATCCCGAAGTCGATGAAGCAATGCAGTACTTAGATCAGTTCGGTGCCGCAAAGCTTACAGGTACAGGTGCTTGTGTATTTACTGAAGTAACTGAAAATATGAATATTGATGACATATTGAAAAATGCACCATGTAAATCTTACTTGGTTCGCAGTTTACAAGAATCACCATTACGTCATTTTGAAGTTTGATATAGGGGCGTCGCCAAGTGGTAAGGCACCGGGTTTTGATCTCGGCATCCGTTGGTTCGAATCCAGCCGCCCCTGCCATCATTTTTCACCTGTAGATGTAATTGCTGTAAAGTATTAGGGGCGTCGCCAAGTGGTAAGGCACCGGGTTTTGATCTCGGCATCCGTTGGTTCGAATCCAGCCGCCCCTGCCATTTACTTTATTCGCTATTTCATCAATTTAGGGGCGTCGCCAAGTGGTAAGGCACCGGGTTTTGATCTCGGCATCCGTTGGTTCGAATCCAGCCGCCCCTGCCATTTACTTCAAAAAAGACAGAGCATAATTTGCAGTATCTTTGTTGTTTCAACTTGACAAAATACCGCAAAAATATTAAAGTTCTGCCGCATTAGGGGCGTCGCCAAGTGGTAAGGCACCGGGTTTTGATCTCGGCATCCGTTGGTTCGAATCCAGCCGCCCCTGCCATCTAATTCCCTAATTTGCCAACCGCCAAGGGTGCTTCATGCCCAATCTTGTCGTTTTTAGTGGATCTGCACATCCACAATTCGCCCAAAAAGTCGTTAGCCACCTTCACATCCCTCTAGGTGCTGCATCTGTAGGTCAATTTTCTGACGGTGAAATCGCTGTCGAAATTACTGAAAATGTTCGTGGTAAAGACGTATTCATCGTACAACCAACTTGTGCCCCAACTAACGATAACCTTATGGAAATCTTAGTTATGGCTGATGCTTTGCGTCGTGCAAGTGCTGGTCGTATCACTGCTGTCATTCCTTACTTTGGTTATGCTCGTCAAGATCGTCGTCCACGTTCAAGCCGTGTGCCAATTACAGCAAAAGTTGTTGCAGATATGCTCACAACTGTTGGTATTGACCGCGTTGTCATGATCGACCTTCATGCTGACCAAATCCAAGGTTTCTTCGATATTCCTGTAGACAACATCTACGGTACTCCTGCGCTTTTAGCAGATCTTCGTCAACAGTCACACGACAACTTAATGGTTGTTTCTCCTGACGTTGGTGGTGTAGTACGTGCGCGTGCTGTTGCTAAGCAAATGGGTGATATCGATCTTGCGATCATCGACAAACGCCGTCAAAAAGCGAATGAATCTCAAGTAATGCACTTGATCGGTGACGTTAAAGGCCGTGACTGTGTCATCGTTGATGATATGGTGGATACAGCAGGTACATTGTGTAAAGCTGCTGACGCATTAAAAACTTTTGGTGCTCGCAAAGTTGTTGCTTACGCAACTCACCCTGTACTTTCTGGTAAAGCTTTAGAAAACTTGAAAAACTCTGTGATTGACGAATTGGTTGTAACAGACACTATTCCGCTTTCAGAAGAAGCTCAAGCTCTTGGTAAGATTCGCCAAGTTTCAGTTGCAAGTATGGTTGCTGAAACAATTCGTCGTATTAATAACGAAGAATCTATTAGCGCAATGTTCGATTCTTATCTATAATATAGCGCTAAATTTAAAAGCCCTGCCTTTTGGTGGGGCTTTCTATCACTAGACTGGTCGAAGGTCTAGTCAATTAAACTTAAATAGGAATGTCTATCATGGCAAACTTCGTATTAAATGCAGTAGCACGTGAAGAAGCAGTACAAGGGAAAGGTTCGAGCCGCCGCCTTCGTCTTCAAAATAAAGTACCAGCAATCATCTACGGTGGTGCAGCTGAACCTGTAGCAGTTACTTTAGAACTTCGCGAACTTGTTAAAGCTTTAGAAAGCAACGCGTTCTTTGAAGAAGTTGTTGAAATCAACATCGACGGTAAAGCTGAAAGCGTTAAAATCCAAGCTTTACAACGTCACCCAGCTAAAAACACTCCTATGCACGCTGACTTCAAACGCGCATAAGTGTTAAATGGTTTAAATGAGTGAGCAAACTTTCACTGATTGTTGGTTTGGGTAACCCAGGTTCTGAGTATGCCCAAACCCGCCATAATGCAGGCTTCTGGTTTGTAGAACGCCTTGCAGAACAATATGGCATCCAACTTAAAGCTGATCCTAAATATAAAGGCATCAGTGGTCGTGGTAATATCGAAGGTCAAGACGTTCGTCTGCTGTTACCCACAACCTTTATGAACCTCTCAGGTCAAAGTGTTGTTCCCTTCGCCAAATTCTATCAAATTGCTCCTGAAGCAATGCTTATCGCACACGATGAACTCGATATGAACCCGGGTGTCATTCGCCTGAAAACGGGCGGTGGTCATGGTGGTCATAATGGTTTACGCGATATCGTCCCGCATATTGGTCCAAATTTCCATCGTTTACGTATTGGTATTGGTCATCCTGGTTCTAAAGAACGTGTCTCAGGCCATGTTTTAGGTAAAGCACCAAGTAGTGAACAAGGTTTAATGGATGATGCAATTGCACATGCCTTATCACGTACTAAATTGTTGGTAAGTGGTGAGATTCAGCAAGCCATGAACCAGATCAATGCTTACAAATAGAACTGACAATTCCACAAATTGTTGAACAATACTTATTGCCATCTGAATGATTTCAGAGCAAAATGCGCTTGCATTTGACTGCTCACCCAGCATTCAAGAGATTGTTCCACCATAAGATACGATCTTAGGTCTACCAAGGAGACGCTAGCCATGCTATCTCGTTTATTAAAAGCTAAAATCCACCGTTGCGTCGTTACACAAGCAGAATTACATTATGAAGGTTCTTGTGCAATTGACGGTATTCTTCTAGATTTAGCCGGTATCCGTGAATATGAAGAAATTCATATGTGGAACGTGACTAATGGTAAGCGTTTTACCACTTATGCCATTCGTGGTGAAGAAGGTTCTGGCATTATCTCTGTAAATGGCGGTGCTGCTCACCAAGCAGATATTGGTGATTTGATGATTATTGCAACTTTTGGCGATTTCACAGAAGCTGAAGCAAATGCACATAAGCCACGTTTAGTCTATGCGAACCCAAATAACACAGTGAACCACACAGCGAACTGTATTCCAGTTCAAGTTGCTTAATTCAAGCATTCAAAGATTCTAAATGCCCGCAAATTTGCGGGCTTTTTTATGCGATCAATCACATAATCCGCTTTTATTCACTTCGTGGCCCCTTCCACCAAACTTTCTTCTGCTCACACAGAAGTGACTGCAGGTTTTCACCCACTAGACCCACCAATAAGGGCTGACCATTTTCTTGTACCTTTAGCTCTGCAAATTGCGCATCGCGATAGCACGGTTCCAAGCCTTCGGCAAACAAAAAGCTGCTTGCAGCGGGATATAAACCCTCAAATCTATTATCAGGATTTTTGAGCACCAGTTTTGTGGATGAGCTTGGATACTGCACTAATAACTTTGGATTGAAACTGGTTCGAATCACTCTACGCTGTGCATCAAGCTGCACATAACTCACAATACTTTTTTGATCTACAAAATAGTCACGGTGTACATTTTCTTCTTTGTTCGCTTTGGCAGCCTGCCCATTAGCAGATTGCTCTTCAGAAGGCTGACCACCAAAATAGAGCTGATAATTCAAGGCCATATAATCCCCTTGAATCAAAGAGCGAGGATCGACCGGTTGCAGCTTTACATAAATACTCTGACTGTTTGCCAGATGCCATTCATGCCGTGCAATCATCAGTACAAATAAAAGAATACTGAGTACAGCCAAACCAATAGGAAGCATTTTTTTATTGAGTATGTTCATCATGCTCCTTCCCCTTGTTTATGCTGTATCGCAGTTAACATTTTGGTGATGCCAAGCAGCAAAAGACCAGAGATCAAAATCGTTAAACTTTTCAGTAAAAAGCTCAACCCTAAATTGTAATACAGCATCCATAAGCTAAAAATGATCAACACGATGCAAAGGGCTTTAACCAAAGATTGCTGATAGACCTGCGCCCATGCCAATAAAACCAATAACAAGAAAATTTCAAAATAGCCCATCGCAATCAGCACAAGGCCCAATAGCAGTAACAGCCATTTTTCGCGCCCCGTCTGTTTTTGCTGATTTGCGATGTAAAGGCCAAGCCAAACTACAGGCAGTAGATAACAGACAAATAGGTCAAGAATGCCATGTCGGGTCTGTTCAAACAGTAGAACGTTATTTGACAGTGTCTGCAACACCACAACCGCCAATACGATGCATAACATCCACAACACAATGCTTTTTCGATACATCGTGTGCAACCAAGCTGTTGCACTCCCGAGCAAGAAAATCAGTAGAATATAATTCAATCCAATCACAGCTAAGATGACATGTTCATCGCTCATAAAAAGATCGGCATCAAATAGTGTGGCCACTGCAAGGCCATATCCTGCAATGAGTTGAATAAAAACAATAAACCAATGCATTCGACTAAACAAACAGAGCAAGATAACGCCAATTTGTAATACTAAAATAAACCCAATGCTATCGGTCAAGCTCTCTGTATGTATGAAGACCGCAGATTGGCCACATACCCATAAGCAGTAAGCAAATTGGCGACTAAAGATACTTTTAGCTCGTCGAATCAACCACCAAGCCACAGCCACAAAAACTAAGCCCATGACGATTGAAAACGCCTTCCAATAGGTCAGCAATAAGCTCGATAAAATAATGCCTGCCAACCATGCCCCAATCGCTAAAGGAATAACTGCAAATTTAGTCTGTGGCAGAAATTTCATCAGTGCCCAACTGATCACCGCAAACCAAGCAAATATCAGCAAGGCAAAAACCAACAATCCTGCACTCGAGTCAGATAAAATATGTTCTGCCCATTGGAAAATCAAAATACTGAAACTCGCGGCGAGACCTGCAGCTTGTAAACTGGTTTCTAATGCACGATGTTGTCGATAAAAATAGATAATCAGATAAATTGGAAGCAACAATGCAAAAATTAAATATTGCCATTGATACTGCTCTGCCCCATTTCCGCAGTATAAAAACATGCAATACATCGACATTAGTGTAATAAATGCAACAAATACAAAGCGCAGTGCAGCATAATATTTCAAACACAAGGTCACACATATTGCGGTCAATACATTCATGCAGAGTAAATACCACCATGAATGATCAACGATTAAATAGCTTTGTTTAAAATATAAAAATAATGCCAATTGACTGATCAAACACAGTAACGCAAAGACTCCGATATTCGGTCGATATAACCAAGGTAAAAGCAGCAAAGCCCAGACTAAAAATAACAGATAACTGTCTGCACCTGTTTGATAGACCTGCCCAATCACAGCCATACTCAATCCGAGCAACAAAGCACTTAAAGCATCTAAACTTTGCTGAATCCAAGCATGCCTTGCAAAATATACACTCGTCACAGCACTCAGTACCAACAGCAACATTGGAATTGCCAATTGAATGAATTTTGGCAACATCAACCAGTTTGCCGCGATCAAATACACGAAACTGGCTGCTATCAGTACAACACCGATCACTTGCAGATGTCGAATGACCTGTACATCTTGGAACAGATCTGTTGAAAACTCTTGATCTAACTGTGAACGATGCAGCTTTATATTCTGCTGCTGAGAATGCTGAGGAAGCGTCATTTTTTATCATTATGCAATCATGGTTGATTTATCGGCACGATAGCATGCTTTGGCACACTTTATAAAAATGCTTACAAATCCAATCTTATAACTTTACTTATCTAAAATTTTGCAAATGATTCTACGCAATAATTCCCCATCACCACACAAACAGGTCTATACTCAAGACACATCGCTTCAGGGCGGGGTGAAACTCCCCACCGGTGGTAAATTTGCTGGGTTGAACGCCCTGCAAAAAGCCCACGAGCCAATCGTTTAAACGCGATTCGCAGATCAGGTGCAATGCCTGAGCCGACGGTATAGTCCGGATGAAAGAAGACGACGTCACATCTCTATATCATTGATCATTTTCAATATATATCGTAACGCCACTATTTCACATGTCCTGAAATGTTCAACCGTATCTAAAATTTACGCGAGCGTTTCAATGTCTAGTTTAATTCAACCCGAAATTTTCTTTTCTGCCCTTCCACCTGCAGAACAGCGCATGCTGCAAGCCTTAGAAGACATTCGTCATGGCAAGCCTGTTTTAGTCATGGACGATTTTGACCGTGAAAATGAAGCCGACCTGATTGTTGCTGCAGAAACACTGACTGTAGAAACCATGGCACGTATGATTCGTGACGGTTCAGGGATTGTCTGCCTGTGTTTAACCGATGCTCAGGCTAATCATTTAGAACTTCCACCCATGGTGTCTGATAACTCTAGCCATTTTAAAACTGCCTTTACTGTCACCATTGAAGCTGCGGAAGGTGTTACTACTGGCGTTTCAGCAAAAGACCGAACAACTACAGTCAAAGCCGCAATTAAAGATGGTGCTGTTGCTAGTGACTTAAACCGTCCGGGTCATGTTTTTCCTTTACGTGCGCGTGAAGGCGGCGTATTGACCCGTCGCGGACATACTGAAGGGACTATTGATTTGGCACGTCTGGCCGGTTTAAAACCTGCAGGTGTTTTGTGTGAATTAACCAACCCAGACGGCACAATGGCCAATGGCGTACAAGTTTTAGCGTATGCACAAACCCATCATTTGACTGTACTCACCATTGACGAAATTGTGCAATATCGTTTACAGCACAATCTCTAGTGCGAATTAATTAAAGCTCTACACATTCATAAAAAGGCTGATTGAATCAGCCTTTTTTATTTTTTACTGCACATTTCAAGTTAAGAATTAAACCGTGAATATGCTATAGATCCCGTAGATGGCAACTACCACTAAAATCAGCCCACACAGTGCCAACAATTTTTTATACCAGCGTGATTTCGACAATCGATGAAAAGACAAATACACCAAAGACAAAGTTGCGAAATCTAAAACGATCCAACTCAGGGTCAACACAATTAAACTCAGATCAAGATGAGGAGTAATTCCTACAAACTGCGGAAAAAATGAAGCAAAGAAAATAATATCCTTAGGATTTGAAATCCCCACGATCAGTCCTTGCTTAAAGCCCCCTTGTGCTGCTTTTAACTGCAGAGATTGTGCAGTGGGCTGTATAGCTACTTCTTTTAAAATATCAAACCCAATATAAGCAATATATATACAACCCAGTATTTTAATGCCATCGAGCCAGTGCGCATTCACATTTAAAATGCCTTTTAAAATACACACCGACAGTACGATCAAAATCAGTGAAGCAAAATTCGTCCCGACAATGGTTTGAAATGCCTTTTTATAGCCGCCTTGTAAGCCTGCACTTGCGACCAACAGCATGACAGGTCCAGGCGTTGCAATCATCACGATGACTGCCACACAATATAAAAAGTACTCCGAATAATTCACGCTGAGATTCCTTCACTTATTTTTTAGATCACGATAAATTTCATACATAAAAAAAGAGGACTTAGTCCTCTTCATCCATGTTTTGCAATAAATGCAAGCGAATGGCATCTGCTCTTAAGAATGCCAAATCATAGCTGGCTGTGGCGAGTGCCAAAACGCGACGCTCAAATTCATCCCACAACGGTCGTACCTGTTTGTAATGTATCCCGAGTCCACTTTCATCTGTGAAATGACGGTTTTTTTCGCAGAGCTTGAGTGCGTGATACAGTTTACGGCCTTTGCTTGCATCTGGACGCAAGCGAACTCGCTTAGACAAGACAAAGCCTTCGACATGGATGATATCTGCTTGCGGCAACATCGGTATTAAAATTTGATCTAACTGTGCATCTAAACGACACCAAATGGCCGTGTGTTGCTCTGCCGTATAAGTATTCCATTTTATGACTTCATGATTAAAGCGGCGGCAACCACGACAGACTGAATCACCAAATACCGTAGAACAACGCCCTGCACATGGGGTTAACGAGGCAATTCGACGATCAGTACTCAAAACCGGCTCCATTCAATCAATATTTATGGGATAAAAACAACTCGGCATGACTATACACGCTAAAACTACTGAAATGAAGCTATGATCAAATGTGTGGTTAAAAGCCATCGCTTTACTCGCTTATTCATCCAAATCACGGTAGAATGTGCGCCTTAATTTTTATCCTGTTTATTCACTTGGAGTACTCCATGAACGCTACTGTAGAACAGCTTGCACCTGTAGAACAGCAAGCGACCTCTGGTTGGGTTGTTGCCGCACTTTATCAATTCAAAGAAGTTCAAGATCCTGCTGATCTTCAACAACGTCTTTTAGACTTGGTAAAAACCATCAACCTTTGCGGTACTCTAATTGTGGCAGGTGAAGGTATTAACGGTACGGTTGCCGGTGACCGTAAATCTGTAGATATCATCCATCAATTCCTTCTCAATGAAGGCTTCAATGCGATGGAATACAAAGAATCGCATAGCGCGGATAAACCATTCCGTAAAATGAAGATCAAACTGAAAAAAGAAATCGTGACTTTAGGTGTGGAAGTGAAACCACGTGATTTAGTCGGTCACTATCTTGATCCTAAAGAATGGAATGAACTAATTGCACGTGATGACGTAATCCTAATTGATACACGTAACGACTATGAATACAAAGCAGGTACATTTAAGGGTGCGATTGACCCGAAAACTGAGACTTTCCGTGAATTCCCTGAATACGTGAAAAAAGAGCTTGAGCAGCATAAAGATAAGAAAATTGCCATGTTCTGTACAGGCGGTATTCGCTGTGAAAAATCAACCTCACTTTTACTTCAAGAAGGCTTTAATGAGGTTTATCACCTTAAAGGCGGTATCTTAAAATATTTAGAAGAAACCCCTGTTGAAGAAAGCATGTGGGAAGGTGAATGTTTCGTATTTGACGGTCGTACTGCTGTCACTCACGGTATGGAAGAAGGCGAAAATATCAAATGTCACGCATGCGGTTGGCCACTGGCTCCTGCTGAAGTTGAACTTCCGAGCTACGAACACGGCGTATCATGCAAATACTGTATCGACAAAACCACTGAACAGCAAAAAGCAGGCTTCCGTATGCGTCAATCACAAATTGTGGCAGCAAAACGTAAGCGTCTCTAAGCAAAATTTGTTGTAACGATATATAAATAAAAGCCCTATTTTTAGGGCTTTTTTTACGCATTCTCAACAGTGACTTAATTTTTTTGACAAAATAACTATATCTGGTTATTTACGAGAATCAGTTCGCGCATTTATGCTTATTCTGATCAATTGATCCGAGAAAATCATTATAGATAATTGAAAAGGAAAGCATTATGCCAAAATTAATCAACTCTCCTATTGCAACCTCAAGGCGCCTTGCTTTACCCGCTCCACGTGTAAAAGAAAGTGTTGCAGAATTAAAACACCTCCTTAACCAACAGTCGCATATTTTGATAGTCAGTATTGCCACATGCATTGGTGCAATTTTTGCCTTATTTATTGCTTATACCTTGCACTTACAACCCACTCTGCTCAACATTCTTGGACTTTGTGCGATTCCATTTGCTTTATCGCTGAGCTTACGCCAAGTCTATATTCACACCCTGTTAAATATGGAACATGATGATTAATTTGCGCACCTTGCAAAGCTACTTATTGCAACTTTGTCCTACGCTGTTCAGTATATAAAACGATTTTTAAGGCTGCTAAAGCGCCAAAATCAAAAATAAAATCCAAACTGCACAGCGTAAACTCAGTAATATAAAAACCGTACTCTATGCCTATCAATTATTCAGTTTTACTATTACTCAGCATTGCTCAATACCATCACTCATTCATACATTTTCCTTCTCATTAAGCCTACGTGCTACTTAATACAAGATGAACTCAACATTTGTTGTTTTTGCTTAGGTGGTTTCAGGAATATTTAAAACGGAACTTTACCCACTGCGCTTTTCAACATAGGATAAATACACCTTTTCTCTGCCTTAGCTACCATGACTTTAACTGAATGGATCATTTCAATCATGGAACAATTGGGTTATCTCGGTATTGCCCTGCTCATGTTTCTTGACAATGTCTTCCCCCCAATCCCCTCTGAAATCATTATGCCCTCGGCTGGCTATTCTGCCTCCCAAGGTCAACTACTCCTCATTGGTGTCATTATTTCAGGTTGTGTCGGTTCTTTACTGGCGGCTGCATTGCTATATTGGATTGGCTATAAATTTAAGCATGAATCCATCTTTCACTTCGTCGATCGCTATGGAAAGTATTTATTTATCAAATCGGCAGATGTAAAAAAATCTCTAGCATGGTTTGAGCAATACGGTCACCGCATTGTATTTTTCGGACGAATGATTCCAGCTGTGCGTTCTCTCATTAGTATTCCTGCTGGAATGAGCCGCATGCCATTTTGGAAGTTTATGTTTTATAGTGGTTTAGGTACGATTATTTGGACCACTTTTTTAGCTTGTATGGGTTTTTATTTAGGTGAAAATCAGCAGTTAATGCAGCAAATATTTAGTAAAGTTGGCCATGTGATTATTCTGATCACAGTCATCATTATTGCTTGGATTTTGTACCGTCGACATCAACGTCGACCTCGTTAATTTTTTGTTTTGGGGCTTAAATGAAACACTATCTCCTACACTTTGCTGCTGTTTATAGCATCGCCTTGGTGCTTTTGATTACCGTATTAATTTTTGGATTAAATCTTGGTGGTATTACATTAATTCCTACATTGGTGGCATGTGCATTAATCAGCGTTGGGCATTTTGTAAAGAAAGAACAACGTGTGCCTAGCAACCATGAAAAGATCCAACTGGTTTGGGGCTCCAGTGCCGTTGCAATCATCATTGGTAGCTTTTTTGTGCTGTTCTTGGTGCTGATGAATCCCAATGCCGAAAGCATTATGAAGTCTGTGGATAATGCAGGCATTGGGCTAACTGCTGTAATTATGCTCTGCATGGTCGCCATTCATGGCACGATATTTCATATTGCCTACGGTTGGTATGCAGACTACTGCGCTAAAAAATTATAAATTTTTTTAACTTATTCCGTTAGAATTTGAATCAATACCCTTCACTGAAACTTAAAATTGAGTGAAGAAACTTCGGGCAAGCTATACTCGCTCTTTATAAAACGAAAACATGAACATTAAATAATGAAAAAATACATCATCACATTTAGCATTGCTTATGCCCTCGCCATGGTCGCTGTCGCAGCCATAGAGTCTTTCTTTGATTTACCCGGTGGTTCATCCATTACCTGTCTCATCGTGGGCGGTTTTGCTGCGGCATCCAGCTTTGTTAAAGACCATCAGCGAGTGCCAAATAAGTTAGAAAAGCGAACTTTGATTTGGAGCTGTATTTTAGCTTCGGTTCTCATCAGTGTCGTTGCTACAGTCATTTGTCTCTTGATCTTCCCTGAAACCCAAGCCTTTATTCAAATGGCGCTAACGCAATTACCCGCTTGGGTCTGGCTGCTTGCTATCAGCTTTACCTTATTCATCCATTATCTCATGTTGGCTTTATCTTTTGGATGGATGGCAAAGAGCTTCTTAAAAGCCAAACGTAGTTAAGCCTTTAGACTAACTTTGAATTGAAAAGGTATAGCGCTAAAAAAAGCACCCCAAGGTGCTTTTTTTAAATTTCGTCGAAATTAATTTGGTGTGTGATACATCAAATATAATTCGTTCAAATTGGTTGGGATTTCTTCTGCAAGTTCATCCATCAACTGACCATTACGACGGAAAGATTCCATTTGTGGATCTTCTTCATCAATGCCGCTGAACACCATGATTGGCAAAGTTAAATCTACCAATTGTTCTTCAAACTCGTCGGTGAACCATGCATCTTCGTTTAGGAACATGGCATCAACGAAGCCAACACTCCAGTCACCAAGACTTGATTCAACATCGGCTTCTTCAATTTCAAATGGAAATTCAATACCATCTTCATTGGCAAGATTCTGACGAATCGATTCGAGCCATGCTTTTACTTGTGCAATAATTTCAGCAGGTACTTTTTTCTGATTGTTATCAAAAAGTTCGTCTAGCCATTTATCAAAAGCTGGGCCTACTGCAATTGCACATAAAAAACCATGAGTCGCTGCAAAATCTAGACCATGCTCGTTGTCATCGCCGTCTAAATAGTCACTCAAAAGGTCTAAATCTAAAGCACTCATTTCAAATCCAGAGTTAGAAACTTAATGCGTAAGCATAGCATTTTCAAGCGCTATGCTAAATCGCTATTTAGTCTTCTTCGTCATCAAAATCATCGTCATCGTCGATGTCGTAATCAAAATCTTTAAGCTCACGTTCAAGACGGCGCTGAGCCAGAAGGTCATCAATAAGTCGGCGCTTTTCTAACGATTCTTTCGCGCTAGTTTTTGCACTGGCCTCATCGAAATTCACATCATCATCACCGTAGTTATCATCTAGTTCAAAATCTGTAGAAGACACCAAAACTACCTCATAATGAAAAAAATTGAAGGGGTCTAGCCGCTATTTATATGGGATATAAAATATTGTCAAGTTTTATTTGTTTTTTTAACAACTAAACTTTAAAAATAGGTCTTTTTTTCTTACCAAAACCTGTGGCATGATATAATCCACCCTGCGTCCTTCATTTTTATGACAGTCAAAGATGACTCGTAAAATAATCGATGCATGGGATGAACTTGAAAACAACAATTTCAGCCCCACCTAAATTACTGAATTTAAATTTTTAATATCTCATTGGACAGCTTGATGCTGTACCGTCCTAATGGGATAAGCCAGCTATTAACAAGATTTAATGAGACGATCGTGCTAAAATGCACGGTTTTTTACTGCCACAGATTCAACGAAGAGTAAGCAAAGATGAGCGATATGACTTCCCCTACTTCTCAAGTAGCGGCTCTGATTAGCCGAGGCAAAGAGCAAGGTTACCTAACTTTCGCCGAGGTTAACGATCATCTCCCGGACTCAATCACTGAAAGTGAACAGATTGAAGACATCATTCAGATGTTGAATGACGTGGGTATTCCGGTACATGATCGTGCACCAGAAACTGACGATACAATGTTTGAAGGTGGCAGCGAAGCGACTGACGAAGTTGCTGAAGAAGAAGCCGCTGCTGTACTTGCATCTGTTGAAAATGAACCCGGTCGTACCACTGACCCTGTGCGTATGTATATGCGCGAAATGGGTACAGTTGAGCTTTTGACACGTGAAGGCGAAATTAGCATTGCAAAACGCATCGAAGAAGGTATTCGTGACGTTTTACATTCTATTGCTTATTGGCCAAATGCAGTCGAAGTTGTATTGCAAGAATATAAAGATTATGAAGCGGGTGAACGCCGTTTAGCTGATATTCTTTCTGGTTATTTAGATCCAGAATCTGACGAAGCCATCCCTGAAGTGATCGACGAAGATGATTCTGAGATCGATGAAGATGAAGCGTCAACCAACAAGCCAACTAAAGATGTCAAACTTGATGATGACGATGAAGAAGAAGAGTCTGAAGGTGATGATGATTCTGAAGGCGAATCTGGTCCAGATCCTGAAATTGCTAAAGCACGTTTCACTGAGCTTGAACAAGCATGGTTAGTCACTAAAGCTGCAATTGAAAAACATGGGCGTAACAGTAAAGAAGCTGCTGCTGCACTTGAAGCACTTGCAACTGTGTTCATGATGTTCAAATTCACACCACGTTTATTCGACATCATCTCTGATTTGATTCGTAATACCCATGACCAAATCCGTACTTCTGAACGTGAAGTTATGCGCTATGCAGTACGTCGTGGTCGTATGGACCGTACTCAATTCCGTACGTCTTTCCCAGGTCAAGAATCTAACTTTGCTTGGTTAGATGAACAAATTGCTAAAGCACCTGCAGAAATGAAAGGCTATCTTGAAAAAGTCCGCCCTGACGTTCTGGCATTCCAACAAAAAATCGCTGACATCGAGAAAGAACTTGGTTTAGATGTTAAAGGCATCAAAGACATTTCTAAACGTATGTCGATTGGTGAAGCGAAAGCTCGCCGTGCGAAAAAGGAAATGGTTGAAGCTAACTTACGTTTGGTAATTTCGATTGCGAAAAAATACACCAACCGTGGTTTGCAATTCCTCGACTTGATCCAAGAAGGTAACATTGGCTTGATGAAAGCGGTGGATAAATTCGAGTATCGTCGTGGTTATAAATTCTCTACTTATGCAACTTGGTGGATTCGTCAGGCGATTACGCGTTCGATTGCCGACCAAGCACGTACTATTCGTATTCCAGTACACATGATCGAAACCATTAACAAGATCAACCGTGTATCTCGCCAACTTCTTCAAGAAATGGGTCGTGAACCTACACCAGAAGAATTAGGTGAACGTCTAGAAATGGACGAAGTGAAAGTTCGTAAAGTGCTTAAAATCGCGAAAGAACCAATTTCAATGGAAACACCAATTGGTGATGATGAAGATTCGCATCTTGGTGACTTCATTGAAGACGGTAATATCACCTCTCCTATTGACGCTGCAACGTCAGAAGGCTTAAAAGAAGCAACACGTGAAGTTCTTGAAAACTTGACTGAACGTGAAGCGAAAGTCTTGAAAATGCGTTTCGGTATCGATATGCCAACCGACCATACCTTGGAAGAAGTGGGTAAACAGTTTGACGTAACACGTGAACGTATTCGTCAGATTGAAGCGAAAGCATTGCGTAAATTACGTCATCCTTCACGCTCAGAACATCTGCGTTCATTCCTTGAGAATGATTAACCTATAACTAGGACAATGCAGGCTTGAATATGGGGTTTTCCGCCCCATATTATGAGCATGTAGCAAATAATTCCAAATACCTGCTCATTGCAGGTATTTTTAAATAATGAGGTGTCCCATGACTGATATGACTAATCGCGCTCCTTCACGTGAATTGCAAGAGCATCTTTGGGTCTTCCCTATGGACTACCCTATTAAATTGATTGGTAATGCAGGTGAAGAACTTCGCCTTGCAGTGAATGAAATTTTTGTTAAACATTTTCCTGATTTTGATGGCAGTAAAATGACTGTGACTCCATCTCGTACAGGTAAATATCATTCAATTACTGCTCAATTACGTTTCGAAGAGTTAGAACAAGTACATGCGGTCTATGCGGATTTAGCAGCTTGTAAACACATTCGTACCGCGCTGTAATTCTGTTGATTTAAATAAAAAAGCACGCTTTCGAGCGTGTTTTTTATGTCTAAGTAATAGTAATACCCTCAAGTAATTCAGTATTTACCCCCCCTTTTGTACGTCTAATTCATTATAATCCATACATGACTTTGATAGAAAAGGACACGAAATACGTGACTGAAACTGTTCAAAAACCCGAATTAATCATTCGTCAATATAACCACCTGACCCCTTATGCAGACCGCTTTTTAGAGATGAAAACTCTCACTGAACAGCGAGATGAAAACTCACCTGATGAGCTGTGGATATTGCAACATCCCGATGTATTAACTCAGGGGCAAGCTGGCAAACCTGAACATATTTTGGTGCAAAGTAACATCCCTGTGGTACAAACAGACCGTGGTGGACAAGTCACTTGGCATGGACCGGGTCAGTTGGTCGCTTATTTCATGTTTGACTTAAATCGCTTAGGTTGGAACGTGCGTACGCTGGTTTCCTATGCAGAAAACTTGATGATCGAACTGCTGAAAAAGTACGGCATCGACGCTTATGCCAAGCCTGATGCACCCGGTGTTTATGTTGCAGAACGCAAAATTGGTTCTCTCGGTTTTAAAATTCGTAAAGGCCGCAGTTATCACGGTTTGGCACTGAATATCGATTGTGATCTATTTGGTTTTCATACCATTAATCCATGTGGCTATGCTGGATTAGAAATGGTACGCATACAAGATTTAGTACAGGACTACCCTAAATTTGAAAACTTATGCGTCGATATCATTGATACTTTGAAAAACAGTGGTTACTTTAAAGACGTAACAGTCAAACAACTATAAAAGACTTTGCTTTCTCAAATAAAATAATTTAGAGTAAAAGCTCTAAATTAATAATTATAGATAAGGGATGTACACGTGATTGCAACTAAATCCGTTAAACCCGCGCTCCAGCAGGCCTATGTCAAACTCATGATGGATGTGATTGGCAGAGGTCTGGTCATGGCGAGCCAGGTCGATGAAGAAATTAAACAAGAAGTTGCTAAATTTCCAGTTAATTTTATTTTATCTATGAATGTTTTTCCTAATGGTGCTGCATTTGTCGCGCAAGTCACGGAAGACCACCAACTCAAACTCCTCACACCCGGCACTCAAAAGCCTGACTTAACCATTACGTTTAAGCATTTGAATCATGCCTTTTTGGTCTTCTCATTTCAAGAAAGTACCGCACAAGCCTTTGCCAATGACCGCATGATCGCCGATGGTGATTTGTCTTATGCCATCCGACTGGTGCGTTGTCTCAACAAAATGGAAGCGTTAATTTTACCTAAATTGGTGGCTGAATTGGCTGTCAAAGAATATCCAACACATTTAAGCCTAAAAGAAAAACTGAGCGGTGCTGCAAATATTTATTTAAAAGTAGCCCAGTCTTATTTAAAACGGAGCGCATAACACATGGCTAAACCATATTACGAATTTTTCTGTCCTGTAAAAGTGATTGCTGGCCATGCTGCTTTAGAACACATTCCATTCGAACTGTCTACTTTGGGTGCTAAACGCCCTATGATCATTACTGACAAAGGCGTTCGCAGTAATCAATTACTTGCACCGATTGAAGCGGCATTTGAAAGTACCGAGACGGTGATTGGCTATATTTTTGATGATGTTCCGCCAGACTCAAGTCTAGAAACCGTACGTAAAGCGGCTCAACTTTACCGCGACAACCAATGTGATGCCATTATTGCCGTCGGTGGCGGTTCAGTGATTGATACCTCTAAAGCAACCAACATCTTGGTATCTGAAGGTGGCGATGACTTACTGAAATACTCAGGTGCGCACAACTTACCAAAACCTTTAAAACCATTTTTTGTGATTCCAACAACCTCAGGGACAGGTTCAGAAGTGACTATGGTCGCTGTGGTTTCTGACCCTGAAAAGAATGTAAAAATGGCCTTTGCATCGAATTATTTGATGCCACATGCGGCAATTCTTGACCCACGTATGACGCAAACTTTGCCACCTCATCTTACGGCGATGACAGCGATGGATGCGATGACGCATGCCATTGAAGCCTATACGTGCATGGCGGCGAACCCGATTTCAGATGCCTATGCAACTGCCGCAATCAAGAAAATCAGCAATAGTTTATTTGGTGTATTAGATAATGCCAGCGATGCGCATGGTCGCTTAGAACTTGCACAAGCCTCAACGATGGCAGGAATTGCATTTTCAAACTCAATGGTTGGATTAGTCCACTCATTGGGTCATGCTTTAGGTGCTGTTGCTCACCTGCCCCACGGCTTATGCATGAATTTATTCTTGCCGTATGTGTTGGAATACAACAAAGAAGTGAATGGCGATAAGATTGCTGAATTGCTATTACCACTGGCTGGTCCTGATATTTATGCACAAACACCGGCCAACCTCCGCGCTGAAAAAGCCATTTCAACGCTTTTAGCCATGCGTGACCGCTTGTTTAGTTTGACCAAATTACCACGTACTTTGAGTGAAACAGGTAAAGTGACTGAAGCTCAATTAGATGAAGTGGCAGAGAAAGCACTGAATGATGGATCTATTATTTATAATCCTAAAGAAGCCAGCTTAGAAGACCTCAAAACTATTCTAAAAAAAGCTTGGTAATTGCTGAAAAATAAGCGAATATAGCGAAAAATTAAGCCTGATGTTTTTTTAAACATCGGGCTTTTCACTTGCAGAACGCAATATCAGTTATTTTTTAATCAAACTGGCATAATTTCTGCTAAAAATAATTTCAAAGTTACTGACAAAATGTACCAATTTGGAGTAGATTGGCGCACTTTTGTTTTAAAACGTAGGGGGGATCGTTCGTCTCAAACGATCCTTAGAATATGACTGATCCTTGATCAACGATAAGAGGATAACGCCGTTGACAAATATCTCTGGGACTCAATCGGCAGCTAAACTGCAAAAAACGCTTGGACTCTGGCACATTATTATTATTGGTTTGGCTTACATTCAGCCGATGACCTTGTTCGATACCTTCGGTCTAGTTTCTGAAGAAAGTCATCGACACGTGCCGACATCTTACATTATTGCCCTGATTGCAATTTTGTTTACCTCTATCAGTTATGGACATATGATCCGTCGCTATCCATCATCGGGTTCGGCGTATACCTATGCTCAAAAATCCATTCACCCGAACGTAGGTTTCATGGTCGGTTGGTCGTCATGGCTAGATTACCTGCTGTCTCCAATGGTGAATATTATTCTTGCAGTGATTTACCTTGAAGCACTATTTCCAACAGTAAACCACTGGGTATGGGTCATTGTGCTAACGGCATTCATGACTGGAATTAACTTACGCGGTGCGCGTTTTGTTGCTAACTTTAACAGCTTGATTGTACTTGTGCAGTTATTAGTAATTGGTATTTTCACGTGGATGGTCTACAGCAAGCTTCAAATGGGCTTCAATGCTGATGGCCCTATTTCTGCTGCAGAACGCTACCAATTATGGAGCCTTGAGCCATTCTGGAATGAGCTGACGTCTGTGGGTGCGCTGATTACAGGTGCAACATTACTGTGCTTCTCGTTCACTGGTTTTGACTCATTAAGTTCATTGGCAGAAGAAACCAAAGATACTGAGAAAACACTGCCGAAAGCGATTTTCTTAACTGCTTTAATCGCAGGGATTATCTTCATTATTAGTACCTACTTCATGCAGCTGTTCTTCCCTGCTGAGCCAGGTAACTATTTCAAGAATATTGCTGAAACACAGCCAGAGATACTCTTGCTCGTCGGCGGCTCACTGTTCCAATCCTATGTTTTAACTTTTGCGATTGTGACAGTAATGGCATCAGGTATTTCTGCTCACGCAGGTGTATCACGTTTAATGTATGTTATGGGCCGTGATGGTGTTATTAATAAGAAAATCTTCGGTCATATCAGCCCGAAAAATTTCACCCCGTCTTATAACATCATGATCGTAGGTGCGGTTGCATTAACTGCGGGCTTTATGAATCTTGATATTGTCATTTCGATGATTAGTTTTGGTGCATTGACAGCCTTTACTTTCGTGAACTTATCTGTGATTTCACGTTATGCACTTCGTGATGGCCGCACAAAAACAGCCAAAGATATTTTTAGCTTTGTCGTTATTCCAATGCTTGGCTTTATCAGTATCTTTGCGATGTGGTTAGAAATTGAAGAAACTGCATTGAAATATGGTTTATGGTGGGCAATGTTCGGTATTTTATACCTTGGTTATAAAACTAAAGGTTTTAAACACCCTGCACCGCAACATAACGAATTTGATGACAAACTATAAGTTTTCCATCTCATAAAAAAAAGGCGCTTTAAGCGCCTTTTTTGTTTTAAATATACCAATTAAGGTTGTATGGATTTTCTAGATTGCTGAAATTGAATTGAAATTTCTTCACACTTGTCTGGTGTATTGCCTTTTAATTCAACCGATGCTCCATCACCGTGTGACCATATACCATCTTCAACAGTCTCTAAATTTACAGCTGCTTCAAATATATGCTGTTGTTGTGGATAGAGTTTGATATCTATAGGTGTATCACATACTTGTTTTGGAAAATATGGTCTAACCTGCTCGAATAATTGCATGGTTAATGGCATATCACATTGCAAATGAATGGTGACTGGTACGCTATTGGTATTTTTTAAGATCAATTGAACATTTTGCGAATTAAGATCCGCTTGGGCAGCAGGTATTTCTACATACGTTTTTGTGTCAATCGACTGACGATCAAATGGATTGAGGAAGGCTAATTTACGTTCCACGCCATAACAAGAATCCTGCACGGAAGCTGAAAACTCTAAATATCGTGTCCCCAAGATAATTGTTCCGCGGCCATCCCCTGCATGACCGATATCAATGATTGGATCACCTGTACCTTCAATTGTAACCCCACCACTTCGAAAAAACTCTATGTCACAACCCGCTAAAACGCTGATCAAGCCACAAAGGGTTAAAGTCTTAAAATTTAATTTTCGCATCATGTTGATAAACTCCAAAGCGAAATGCACGATTTGCTTCAGGATTCCCGTCATCCATTGCGCAACGCTCCGCGGCAAGTTTTAAAAGTTGTAGTGAGTATTTCTGCCAAAGCTCTAAGCTCATTTCATGTAATTTATTAATCGATTCTTCTGTTAATTCGTCAGCACAAATGGCTTGTTCTAAGTAAGGTATTTCATCAGGATTCAATAAATTATGCAAACCCGCTTCTAAATGCGCTTGAACATTTCGTGTTAAAATTTTACGTGCTTCTAACTGCGAAGGATCAGGAATAAAACGACGCTGTTGTAAATATATCTGCCCATCTTTTTCTGTCGCAATTTCAAGCCTTATAAGCTCGTTGAGTACTGAACGCGGATGACGTTCTGTTGAAATTCTTTTCACCAGCATTTCAAAGCTATTTTCTGACTCACTGCTAAATGGTAAAGAATCCCCCCAACCTTCTGCAAGCCACAAACCCATCACACGTGATGGCACACTAATCGGCTCCGAAACAGTCGCTTCGGTCAAATCCTTACCTTCAGAAATCACTTCTTTATAAGCAGTCACGTCTTTACGGTGTAGGCCAGAAAGTAAACTGATCGCGGAAATCGTCGGTTTTTGATCGATACGCTCTAACTCTTGTACAGCTTGTTGGAAAAAAACCGGTTTCAATGCAGCAGTAAACTCGGTATATCCCACACCTGAGCGAATCAGCCATTGGCTCAGCTCATTCATCAGCACCAATACTTGCTGTAAATTTTGATCTGCCTCATTAGTGAGAAGTTTGCTCATTGAATTGCCATGAAAATTAGACTGCATAAGTGAAATTTTCGCATTGTTTAATCTACTTCACAATTTTTATCTGATGAGATCTTGAGGATATTCAGTAAAAAAATGATTATTTACATTAAAATGCGTAAAAGAAACACTGATCGACATATCTAAACTTTCAACACTATGCCACCAACCAATTGGGATAAATAAGGTTTCCCCTGGTTGCAAAATGCACTCGAACGGTGTCACATTTTCTAACAGTGGATAGGCTACTAGATCAGCCTTTGCGACGTCTGAAACCTGACTGAATACCCAATGATCGTTATACATATACGGCATTTGCCATGCAGGAATCAAAGTCACTTTTTTACGTCCATAGATTTGTGCCAACATATTATTGGTTAAGTCATAATGCAGTGGTGTAAATGTGCCTGCAGGGCCAAACCATAAAAAATGTCGATCTTTGATCTCTTTTTGACAATAACCTTTGGCGAAGTCACCTAGATCCTCACTTATCTTTTGCATGAACTGCTTATTTTGAGCGGCGTTATTCGCAGTTAAATAAATGTCATTGCTACGCTTAGTGGCTTTGATTTGTGCGACAAAATCTTGCATCAAAATAATGCGTTTCAACTGTACCGATTTTTTTTCAAAATCTTGATACTGCTCACGATGCATCTGGACTTCAACCAACTCATTTTCAAAATGCTGTGCAAAATATTTAGGACTCCATTTATGCAATGCAGGCCAATGTTGTATCCCACCTTTTAAAATGACCGGCCGCATCTGGCTATAATACTGCTCTAGAAATGTTGCAAAATCAGGTGTTTCTATGCAATCGATTGTGGATGAAATGTGGTCGTTCAATTGATTCAATTGACCCATCACCTGTAATAACCAGCGCTGTTTATTCTGCTGTTGCTGTAGTTGCTTCAGTTTTTTAAAAATTACGTTATTGTTTACATGCTTTAAAAACTGAATGATCAAATGATTTGAAATATTTTTTTGCTTAATTTTTTCTAAAATTTCAACTGTCTCTAAGCCCTCAAGACTGTAGTCCAAAAGTTCATTTTGCAGCTGTTCTGAAAGTTGTTCATCTTCAGAAAATAAGTATTGATCCACCCTTGGGCTTAATCCATGTGATTGTAAAATTAGACTTATTTT
Source organism: Acinetobacter sp. YH12218 (assembly GCF_013417925.1). Lineage (NCBI taxonomy): Bacteria > Pseudomonadati > Pseudomonadota > Gammaproteobacteria > Moraxellales > Moraxellaceae > Acinetobacter > Acinetobacter sp. YH12218. The sequence continues at coordinate 32,784 of NZ_VPDB01000002.1, read as the reverse complement.
CTGTACATCGCAACCATTTTCAATATTTTCATTCAACCAATTTTGCCATTCCGTCGGTAAGGACTGATACCAATTTTTACTTTGCTTTAGATGTTCACTCTGGCTTTCTACATTCATTTTCACCACTCCACCCTCTTTACAAGTGAAGTATAAATGATCTATTTTTAAAATGCTAAATTTTCGCATTTTATAATTATTTAAACACCGCGAATGTTATGAATCCGTCAAATATCACGCGGAATGACATAACAAAGTAAAGGAGAAAGTTCATGAAAATTCGTCATTTAGTCATCGTTAGCAGTCTGTCTTTAGCTTCAATACCGGTATATGCAGGTTTTGCCGATACCATGCGTGATTTAAGAAATACGCTGAATCAATTTAATGAAACATCCAAAGAAGTATCGAATACCGCAAAAGAATGGACAGGCAGTCAGGCCACGACTAATTCAAATTATGCTGCAAATGGTTTCAGTATGGGACAGCAACTTAGACCTAAAATTAATAATCTACCGCTTTATAAAACTGCCGATAAATCGAGCCAAGTCATTAATAAACTGTCAAAAAATGCAGATATTATTTTTGCGGGAAACATGACTAAAACAGGTTTGATAGAAGTCACTACAGAACATGGCAATGGCTGGATTGAATCACACCTTGTTCAATAAATCTTGATTTTAAATGTTTATACAACCGCATCAGCCGTACATAACAACTTTACTCTATTGAGCACTAGTCATGAATAATAATCACAAAATCAGCATTATCGCTGCTGTATTTACGACATTGGTGGGCTGTGGTGGATCAAGCTCCAATGATGGTGGCGCGACACCTACACCTACACCTACACCTACACCTACGCCAACGCCAACGCCAACGCCAACGCCAACGCCAACGCCAACGCCAACGCCAACAACTGTAGCGGATAAATTCACAGGAGAATGGATTCAAGGGAACTCTGCACTCGGTAACAGTAATTGTGATTTGCCACAAATTTCAATTCATAAAACCAGTGAAAATTCAGTCAGTTCACTGAACGAAGAACTAAAATATGCGGTACACAATAGTTCAAGTAAAACTTGCAGCGGTGAATTTATTTCCAAACGCTATCAATTACTTCATGACATGGTCATGAGTGAAATACAGCCAGCTGCAACACTAAATAACTTTGAATATCATTCGATTAAGTTTCAACCAGTCAGAGGTGGCGCGACGAGCAACCGTGTCTTAACTTTTTTAAATAATCATTCTTTCTGCGTGATTAACGCGACGATTTCAAATCCAAGCTATATCATCATGCAACGAGGTCTAATTACCGACCCACTCAAGGACAGCCGCTGCTATACAAAAAATTCCAATGAATTCTTCACCAATTTAAAACCGAAAACCAAAATCACAACTGCAGACTTCAAGACTGAGAGCTTTATTAATACCACCGACACTGTGAACTTCTTGGCTCAGCTTAATACAATGGGACAAAGCGGTTATAAGTTAATTGGCTATGATTCTAAAACTTTGGACAATGGTAATGTTAATAGCTACATGAAACTTGCTAGTGAAAATACGCGTTTCAATCATATTGTGGCAGATCGTACAGCACCCTCTACCGCTGACATATATTTTACATGGCGTAATCAGTTAAATGAAAAAGGCAAATCAGGCTATCAATACTTGCATAGTTTCAGACCGACCAATGCCCTGAATTTCAAAGATTATTTCATTAAAAAAGAAAACGATACCGCGACATATACCTATGACAGCGGCTATGTTTCCCCACTCGTTGACCCAGTGCAGCTAGAAACAATGCTCAATACACTGGGTGCCCAAGGCTGCCGTATTATTCAATTCAAAAGCTATTTCACTGGTTTACGTCCTGAAATTCTAAACGGCAATCAAAACAGCCCTAAAGTTGCAACCTGTATAAATAGCAGCGCACACCATGGCACCTACAGCTATCGCTATAAAACTTACCCAACCGGCAGCAATAGTGTAGAGCGCAGCTTAAAATTACAGGAGTTGATTGATGAGCAAGCTAAAGACGGTTACCGCTTAGTCAGCCGTGCTTTAGATATGAGTTCAACCACCAAAAACGGCATGCTGTTTATGAAAGACAGCGAAAACACTAATGTCGGTGAGTTTAAAGTCTTTAGTGAAACTGTCTTTGCAACGTCGACATTTAACGACGTCTTACTGAAACGTCTTCAGCAGCAAGGTCAATTGGGTTGGTTATACACCAGCGGTCAACTGCTGTTTGCAAATAATCCAAAACATCTACAAACAGAACTGAGTGACTTTAATTTAATTGATTAATTCATGAGGTAATTTGAGCTTTTAAAAGTACTTAAGCTTTTCTATGTCCTTGTTGTTTCGACATCAAGGACATTAATTATTGAAATGGATCAAAGCAATAATACACACCGATTATTTTAAGCGGCAGTTAAAACCCATCTTGGTATCTACTATATTTTTTTCATACCCTAAACTTTGAATAAATTGATTTCGATCTGCTACTAGCTGTTGATCAGCGACACTAAGACGGGCTTTATTTTTTTGAGCCAAGCTGTATGTTTCATTGACTAAGCCTTGATATAGTCCACATACTTCCTGACGCTTGGCTTTTTTCAATTGGCGACCACCATACCAAGAACGCTCAAAATCGTCGGCTTTTAGTGTTTTTCCCCATTCCTCAATACGCTGATTTTGTCTTTGCTGCATTTCCAGCATGCCCTGTTGTACTTCAGCCTTAGTAAAAGGCTTAACCACCTCAACCTTTGGTACAACTGGAACATTTTCTGTAGTTGTAGTGACGGTCACTGGTGTCTGTTCCGTTGTAGTCGATACGGTTGGATTAGCCCAACTCACTGATGAAATGAATCCGGTCGCAATCACGACACCAAAAGCTTTTAAATTTATAGATTTCAAGTTTTAAGTACCCGTTTTATTTCTTCACAGTGTTCTTATACACATTTTTATATTGATGCTGAAGTTTTTAAGCCCGTATTTTACAAAACTTCATTGCTGTAAATGGTTCACTGTGTTCACTCCCAATAAAAAACCGCTCGATAGAGCGGCTTTTTGAACAGATCACACTTAGACCAATTCTTTAAAGTCTTGCTGACGCCAAGCTTCATATAAAATCACAGCAGTAGCATTAGACAAGTTTAAACTGCGTGAATTTGGTGCCATCGGCAGGCGAATCCAATGTTCTTTCGGGAACATCATACGGACATCTTCCGGCAAACCACGTGTTTCTGGCCCCATTAACAATGCTACAGGACGGTTTAAATCAGAGGTATGCGGTGTTTCAAAACCTTTGGTGGTTAATGGATAAATGGCATCCATCTCAATACCTTGTGCTTTTAAGCCAGCAAGGCATTCTTCAAAGTTTTCCCACACTTTCATGTGTGCCCATTCATGATAATCCAAACCAGCGCGGCGAAGTTTTTTATCATCTAGCTCAAAACCTAATGGTTTGACCAAATGCAACTGCGCTCCAGTATTGGCACATAAACGAATGATATTCCCTGTATTTGCAGGAATTTCTGGCTCGTATAAAACAACATGGATCACAGTTTTTTTCTCTACTCTTTAGTTAAATAATGGCTTAAAGCTCAGGCTATAGTTACAAAGCTAAAGCATAAGTTTAGATGCTACGACAAGCGTTCGCTTATCCTCTTTGCTTAGCTTGCGCATTGCAATTGGACAATACCAGAACTTGCTTATCCTCTTTGCTCAGGCATAGCCTTCGTCTTGCATGTGGACAATTCAGCAGCCTGCTTATCCTCTTTGCTCAGGCATAGCCTTCGTCTTGCATGTGGACAATTCAGCAGCCTGCTTATCCTCTTTGCTCAGGCATAGCCTTCGCCTTGCGCTCGGGCAACGCGTTGCGTTGCTTACCCTCGCTCATGCCATTGAAGTTGTTCACGCAGACTCACCACATCACCAATAATGGTCAATGTAGGCGCCTGAATTTGGTATTCACTGACTTTAGATGCAATATCTGCCAATGTCCCAACCACGACTTTTTGTTCAGGTGTCGTCCCTTTAGAAACCAATGCGACAGGCATGTCTGGACGCTGCCCGTGCGCGATGAGTTTCTCACAAATTTTTTCTAGACCGACCAAGCCCATATACAGCACGAGCGTTTGATTTTGATAAACCAACTCATTCCAAGGTAGCTCAGGTGAACCTTCTTTGAGATGCCCTGTCAAGAAGCGTACACTTTGCGCATAATCTCGATGCGTTAAAGGAATCCCTGCATAAGCCGAACATCCAGAGGCAGCAGTAATTCCCGGAACGACTTGGAAGGCAACGCCTGCCGCAAAGAGTTCCTGAATTTCTTCACCGCCGCGGCCAAAGATGAACGGATCTCCGCCTTTTAAGCGACAGACGCGTTTGCCTTCACTGGCATATTTTACCAGTAAGGCATTAATGCCTTCTTGCGGAACAGCATGATTGGATCGTGCTTTACCTACATAGATTTTTTCAGCGTCACGGCGGCAGAGGTCCATAATCGCCTGAGAAACCAAACGGTCATAGATCACCACATCCGCTTGCTGCATTAAACGCAGGGCTTTTAAGGTCAGCAGTTCAGGATCACCCGGCCCTGCACCCACCAAATACACCTCACCTTTCGGCTGTTTCCATTCCAATAATGCCTGTTCAATCAAACGATTGGCTTCAGTGAAATTGTCATTGAATACCTGCTCTTTGAGCGGGCTTGCATACAAGTCTTCCCAAAAAATACGGCGTTCATCTGGATTGACGATTTTGGCTTTAACGGCTGCGCGCCATTGGCCTGAGAACTCAGCCAGTTTGCCCATGCCATGCGGAATCGAGCTTTCTAACTGGGTGCGTATTTGGCGCGAGAGTACTGGCGATGTGCCATTAGATGCAACGGAGATGACCAGTGGAGAACGGTCAATGATCGCAGGAACCATAAAACGGCAATGCGGCGGATCATCAACACTATTGACCAAGACATTTTCAGCTTCGCAGGCTTCAAATACCGCCTGATTGACAGCTTTGTCATTGGTTGCTGCAATCACTAAACGAAACTGACGCAGCGCAATGGCATTTTCTTGATAAACCGATTCGTGATAAATCGAGTTGAGATATTGACCTTGGGTTTTATTAACCAAGCTCAATAAATCATCTTCAATTTCAGGTGAGCAAACTGTCAGCTGAGCGCCCGCTTTTGCAAGCAGCACAGCCTTTCGATATGCAATTCGACCACCACCAACAATCAGACAAGGTTGCTGCTGCAACTTCAAAGAGATTGGAAAGATATCCACACACGACCTCAATAGTTTAAATCTGATTGTCTTAAGCAATTTTTGTGCACAAATGTATGCACTTTATCGACTATTAATCGATAAATTCAGCACCGCCCATATATGGACGAAGTACTGCTGGAATTTCAATTGAACCGTCTGCACGTTGATAGTTTTCCATCACGGCAAGTAAAGTACGGCCAACGGCCAAACCTGAGCCATTCAGCGTGTGCACAAACTCAGTTTTCTTTTGGTCAGCACGGTAACGCGCTTTCATGCGGCGTGCTTGGAAGTCACCCATGCATGAGCAAGATGAAATTTCACGGTAGGTATTTTGACTTGGTACCCAAACTTCTAAATCATACGTTTTGATTGCGCCAAAGCCCATGTCGCCGCCACAAAGTACGACTTTACGGTACGGTAAACCAAGTGCTTGCAAGATTCCTTCTGCATGGCCTGTTAACTGTTCCAATGCTTCCATTGAAGTTTCAGGTTTTACAATTTGAACCATTTCAACTTTGTCAAATTGATGCTGACGAATTAAGCCACGCGTATCGCGACCATACGAACCCGCTTCACTACGGAAACATGGCGTATGCGCTGCATATTTTAATGGCAAACGTTCTGGGTCAATGATTTCATCACGCACGAAGTTGGTTACAGGCACTTCTGCAGTCGGGATCAAGTAGTATTCTTTTTCGCCTTGAAGTTTAAATAAATCTTCTTCAAATTTAGGCAATTGACCCGTACCACGTAAAGAGTCTGCATTGACCAAATACGGTACATACGCTTCGGTATAGCCATTTTCCAAGGTATGTGTATTTAACATAAATTGGGTAATTGCACGTTGTAAACGCGCCAATGGGCCTTTGAGTACGCTAAAACGAGTACCTGTCAATTTAGTTGCGGTTTCAAATTCTAAACCACCCATCATTTCACCAAGATCAGTATGGTCTTTGACTTCAAAATCAAACTGACGTGGTGTACCCCATTTTAGAACTTCAACATTGTCATTTTCGTCTTTACCTTCAGGCACAGACTCATGAGGTAAATTTGGAATCGATAAAGATTTGGCTTCGAGTTCAGCCTGAAGGTCAGAAAGTGCGAGTTCTGCCGCTTTAATTTCATCACCAATGGCAGACATACGTGCCATGATTTCAGATGCATCACCGCCAGCTTTTTTAATTTGACCAACTTGTTTTGCACCAGCATTACGTTCAGCTTGTAACGACTCAGTTTTAGACTGAATTTCCTTACGGCGAGCTTCAAGGTCTGCCCACTCTGCTACGTTGAGTTGAACACCACGTTTTGCTAAGGCTAAGTTTACAGCCTCAATATTATTTCTGAGTAATTTCGGGTCGATCATAGCCAATCTTAAGTAAAGAAAAAAACTGGCTATAGTGTAAGCTCTTAACACTCAAAAATACAGTGACCGAGCTTACAGCTGCCCCTTATTAGACCAATAATCTTGCTGCAAATTGTCTTATTTGGTTTCGTAATTTGGCAAACTTGGTAAATATTCAGGTTTAAATAGCCCTTTAGCCATAAAATATGGAAGTTTTAGCTCAGGCATGCCCTCTGCGTAGCTCGCCAATTCATACAGCGGATAAGCAAATACGATCCCGTTCGCGCCATAATAAAAATTATCGCTTAACTGTAGTTTTGAACGTTCAATATCATGACTATCTAACCACATATAGTTGGCATCAAATAATGCGCTAATCACTTTCGCATCTGCACCTTTGACTAAGACATCTTGTAAAGCCAAACGTTTTTTGGCTTTTAAATCAAAATTGACATATTCGACATGAGACATGCCGTGAGCAGCATGCGCTGCATAGGTATAGCTTTCGATCGCAAAAGTTGCAATATGCCCCCACTGACTAATGTATCGAACAGAAGTGGTACTTTGACTTAAGCCTGCATCCGTCTTGTCCGATAAATCAATTTTTTGATTCGGCTCAGTTGAAAATGCAATCGGATCTGCCTTTTTAATTCGGTCAGTAAAATATTGATTAATCCAATCAACATTGGTTTCAACCGTTTGAATCGTATATTGGGTACAACCTTCCGCATCGCAAGCTTGTGCTTTCGGCAATTGCATCGCAACAGATTTCGATTGAATAAGTGGAATCGCATCAGCGACGACCGCTGGCTTCTGTTCCGTCGTTGCACCTTCAACAGGTTCATTTCGAGGATGACAGGCCGTTAATGACCCAATTAAAACCACAGCTGAAACAGCCCAAGCTATATTATTCATATGATTTTTTTTCATCCCAAAATTCCCTATAGCAACAGTCAAAACCACAAGTCACTTCATTTAAGCAACCTGCGAATATCAGCATACTACTAAATTTCACTTAAATTCAGCTTGCTGGCTTTACATTTCTCCATAAAAAAAGCAGACCGATGTCTGCTTTTTTTCGTTCATGACAATTATTGATCAATAATGTCCGTACCTTTTGGAGGTACAAAGTTAAAGGTTGACGCTGGAATAGACGCATTCACCTTCACATTATTGAAACGTACATTTGTTGTTTGACCTAATGAGTCTTGGAGAATCATTAAGGTTGGTGCATTTTTCGCACCAAAACTAATGGTTAAGCTTTGAAATACGCCATCATCACTTTTTGGATATAAGGTGTAATAAGTTTTTGTCTTATTTGGCTGTGTAATACGATAAGACTTCATGATTTGAGCCGTATTACCTGACAATAATAATGCAGGTGTATTCGCAACTTGGTCATCTAAGCTTTGGCGTACCGCTTGTTGTAGGTCTGGATCATATATCCAAACTGTTTTACCTGTGGTCGCAATGGTTTGCTTAGATGGGCTGGTTGTTTCCCAATAGAATTTACCCGGGCGCTGAACTTTCATGACCCCAGTAAAAGTTTGGTTCATATGCTGCGCACTTAAACCTTTCTTTTGAGTTGCTTTGGGGTTAGTCACTTTTGTAGTTTGCTGAAAGTTAGCTGTAAAACTTTTAATACCCGATAATTGTTTCACCAAATTGGCAGTTGCCTGCTGCTCCGACGCTGCAACTGGTGCCGCGAATACTGTCGTACTCATAACCGGTGCCAGTGTCGCTGCACCTAATGCCATAGCACAGATGGTTTTACGAAGCATTTTCATAGATTCACCTTTTATATTTGCATCAACGCAATTTGTTAGATGGCTCCATCTTAAACCACTTTCATTGACTAAATTTAGAGAAAATAAGAAGTTTTGTATGGTTATTAATGCAAATTGCTGTTTTTTATTCATCATGATGGAGAAATATAAAGTAAAAAGGCACTTGATTTGACTCAAATGCCTTTCAAATAATTAAACCATGATTTAGCAATTTCAACATTCCAATTTTCAGTTATTTCCATTGCCACCCAATAGCAGCTCCTGCACCAAAGTCACTTTCAGAGTTCCCTGTTGCAGCCAATTTATAGACATATTTATTGCTCTCAGTTACTCCACTAAAACCTACTGCATACCCATACCTACACTGAACATGTTATATCCAGCATCTGTGGGTTGAGGTAAGGAGGCGATTGCAATACTTGAAGCAACAGCACCGTAAACATTATCTTTAAATTTATTGAAATTATGGTTCAATTCATTCACACGTTGATTGGTATAACTATTAGCTTGCTTGAGTACATTTGCCCCATGCTGATCTGTATATGCTTTTGAACTATTTAACACTTCTAGATCTGCTTGACGCATTTGTTTCACGTTTACCGCATCGGTGTCTGCCGTACCAGCTGCCACATGGATAATTTGCCGCTCTGCACCAGCCGAGCCAACGGAAACCGTATTATTGCGGTCAGAGCTTGAACCATTGCCAAGTACAACAGCATTATTTGCAGAGGTGTTGATATTGTTACCAACCACATAGGTATTATTACCAGTGACTGTATTATTGGTACCTAATGCACCAGATCCATCACCACTGACTGTATTGTTTACACCGAGGGCAATAGACTGATTACCATCAGCTTTGTTACCTGCACCGACTGCAATCGCATCTTGTCCATTCGCAGTTGGTTTAGGTGCTGTATTGGCAACGTTTGATTGTATTTTAATGTACGGATCTGTTCCTTTTAAGCTCAATAACCAGTTCACTTCAGTACCTACAAATCCATTTTTTATCGTAAGTTCATATGCACTGAAACCATTTTCACCAGTTAGTCCTTGTGCGCCAACTGCACCACGTAGACTTTCTGACCATTGGTCTTCATTGCCTTCATAACCATTGCTCACCGCAACTTGATAAGCACCTGCACCATCTAGACCATTGCTGCCATTCAGACCGTTCAACCCATCCTTACCATCGATGCCGTCTCGGCCATTGAGTCCATCGACACCATCTTTGCCGTCAATTCCATCTCGGCCATTGAGTCCATCGACACCATCTTTTCCGTCAATTCCGTCACGGCCATTGAGTCCATCGACACCATCTTTGCCGTCTACACCATCCACGCCATCTTTGCCGTCCACACCATCCACGCCATCTTTGCCATCAGCGCCAGGTAAACCTTGATGCCCACCATGAGGTTTTCCTCCTCCCTCATGCCCATAACCATTGCCATTCCCATGACTTGTGTGTCCTTTTCCGCCCGAATGTTGATGTGAATCATTACAACCACTCGAACAGGTTGAACCACCTGAGGTATGTCCTCCTGAACCACCAGCCCATGTAATTGAACCTAGAGAAAGTAAAATACTCACAGCAAGTAATTTTGGTACAGCTTTAATAGCGATTGAAGTTATTTCACCAAGTTGTAGTGTCTTTTAAAATGCAATTTGTTGGCTTTTATCAGGACAATTCCTTTTCTGATAGTCAGCACCGATAAAAACTGTATTCAATATTTTATTCATGTCCTTATCCTTTTTTGTATTTGTACTCCTCTATTACGCTCTTTATATTTTGTGATTTAAATCACTATTTATGGTGATTTATTGATTTATACACTATTTGTAACAATCTAAAAAATACCTCATATTTTATTCAGACGAAAAAAAACCCGCAAAAATGCGGGTTTTTTTTCTATTAAAGCTTACGCTTCAACAGATACGTAGCGACGACCGAATTGGCCTTTCACTTCGAATTTCACAACGCCGTCAGCGGTTGCAAATAAAGTATGGTCACGGCCCATACCTACATTTACACCAGCGTGGAATTCAGTACCACGTTGACGAACGATGATGTTACCAGCAGTCACAGATTGACCGCCGTAGATTTTAACACCCAACATTTTTGGGTTCGAGTCACGACCGTTTTTAGTCGAACCACCGGCTTTTTTAGTTGCCATGTCTACTTACTCCTCGTAATTAGCCTGAAATAGCTGTAATTTTCAACTCAGTGAACCATTGACGGTGACCTTGTTGTTTACGATAGTGTTTACGACGACGCATTTTGATGATGCGGATTTTGTCGTGACGACCATGGCTAACTACTTCAGCAGTTACTTTAGCGCCAGCTACTACTGGTGCACCAATTTGAATGCTGTCACCGTTAACAAGCATCAACACGTCATCAAAAGTAACAGTTGAGCCAGTTTCAGCTTTCAATAATTCTACTTTAAGGGTTTCACCCTCAACTACACGGTGTTGTTTACCACCGCTTTGGATTACTGCGTACATTTAAGTACTCCAAACATGCCCGTGTTGTCGTGCCGGTAAAGGGATATACCGATCTTAAAACGATCGTCACTGGGGTTTCGCAAAGGCAAAGATTTTAAGGGATAACCCGAAAAACAACAAGTCATTTCCGTAAAATATTAGATGAGTATGCGTTTATTATATAAACAGCGTCATTAAAACCATTAAAATGAGTGCTCTATTTCACTTATCATGCTTTTGGCAAGGTTTGACATAGATTTTTAGCAACAATTCGCTAATATACTCTGGACTGACATCAACAACATGCTGTTCAAACAACATGCTAAAGATAAAAGTCTGTTAAAAAATAAGTACAATACTTCCGCTTGATGAAAAAAATCACTTAAGATTAAGTCAATTGAGTAAGTTCTTATCTGTTATTCATATAACAAATTGCTACACTACGTCTGTAATTCAAAAATTATTGAGGTTTCTCTTCATATGACCATCGACTTTAAGCAAGATATTCTCGCGCCTGTTGCCACTGACTTTGCTGCGATGGACAAATTTATTAATGAAGGGATCACATCTAAAGTTGCCTTGGTCATGGCAGTCAGTAAACATGTGGTTGAAGCAGGCGGTAAACGCATGCGTCCAATTATGTGCTTACTTGCAGCAAAAGCTTGTGGTGCAGAAGATTTAGAAAAACACCGTAAACTTGCAGCAATTATTGAAATGCTACATACCGCAACCTTGGTACATGACGACGTAGTAGATGAATCGGGTTTACGCCGTGGTCGCCCAACCGCAAATGCGACATGGAATAATCAAACTGCCGTACTTGTGGGTGATTTTCTAATTTCTCGTGCTTTTGATTTATTGGTGGATCTAGACAGCAAGGTATTACTCAAAGACTTTTCAACGGGTACCTGTGAAATTGCTGAAGGTGAAGTTTTACAACTTCAATCACAGCACCAACCCGAAACCACAGAACAAACTTATTTAGATATTATTCACGGTAAAACTTCGCGTTTATTTGAGCTCGCTACCGAAGGTGCCGCGATTTTGACGGGTACACCAGAGTACCGTGAACCGCTTAGAAAATTTGCCGGACACTTTGGAAATGCCTTTCAAATTATTGACGATATTTTAGATTACACCTCAGATGCTGAAACATTAGGTAAAAATATTGGTGATGATTTGATGGAAGGTAAACCAACTTTACCTTTAATCTCTGCCTTAAAGAATACCACTGGCGAAGAACATGACATTATTCGCCGCAGTATTGCCACAGGTGGTACGGCAGATTTAGAGCGTGTAATTCAGATTGTACAAAGCTCTGGGGCTCTTGATTATTGTAGCCAACGTGCGACTGAAGAAACTGAAGCAGCACTAGCCGCTTTAGCAGCACTACCAGATACTGAATATCGTCAAGCTTTAATCAACCTCGCAAACTTGGCATTACACCGAATTCAATAATTAACAATATTCATCGTAATTCCCCTTGCCTATGCATATAAAACTGAATGATATCTTTTTGACCATGCAGCAACAGCTCGATACCCCTCGGGCTGTGCTGGATGAAAACTTGCTGATCGAATTGGTCAACCGAATTCGACCAGAAGATACAAAAAATACCGACGAAATTAAGAAAAAATTTCAGGCTTTCATCCAAGCTTTACTCATCACGCCAGATGCAGCCTCTACCCTGCAAAGCTTTGTTCTAAAACTCATTAGCCGATATAAACAAACCAGTTTATATGCGGACACGGGTATTTTGTCTCTCGATGGTTTTTGGGGACAACTGTTCCAACGTCTTGGCGCACATTTTCTTCCCCTGATCAATGACGAAACTCAACTACAAGATTTAGTCCGTCGAGTTTTTTATCGTCATAACGACAAATATTGGCTCGACAGTATTGATGATCAGCAATGGATGCAGCTCTTTCGATTGTTTAACCAAGGTCATAGCAATCAGGAAGAAAAAAAGAAAATTCGCCGTGAATTAATTAAGGCCATTACCGTTTTGTCTTATCGGGTGAGTGGTATTGGCTTATATCCTGAATTTATTAATGCGCAGCCTGAACTGACCGAATATGAATCGCCTTTTTTGGTGCAAAACCGTGAAATAAACGATTTTATTCAACAGTATAAAAAGCTCCATCAAAGTGCTGAAGAAATGAGTGCCGTGCTACCGCCGGATGCTTCTCAAGCGTTGGTGATGCTGGAACAATGTCGTGATGTGGTCCTGAAGATTCGCCGTGCGACCAAACGTATTGGTGTAAGTGTCAGTCTGACTTACTTATTATCACTTTTAGAACAGTGTTTAGATCGCTTAGAAATCTTACTCAACCTGATTGTTGAAGAAGATGACGTCCGCTATGTGTCTATGGGCAGTTTACTCAGTGATGTGACTTCAGCGATTTATAGCGAGCGTAGCGTGCGCGATTTACTTGCCACCAATAGTGAATTGGTTGCCCTACAAGTCACCGAAAATGCAAGTAAAACTGGCGAACACTATGTAAGTACGGACAAACAAAGCTTTATGAGCATGTACCGATCTGCGTCAGGTGCCGGTGTGATCATTGCATGTATGGCAACTTTAAAAGTGCTGATGGCCCGTGTCACCATGGCACCGCTCATGCAAGCCATTTCATATAGTCTGAACTACTCTTTCGGCTTTATGCTGATTCATGTCTTACATTTTACTGTTGCCACTAAACAGCCTGCGATGACAGCTGCCGCCCTTGCCTCGACGGTTCAGCATCGTAAAGGCTCGAAAATGGCGCAGATTGCCGAGCTTGCCGCGCTGATTATTAACATCATTCGAACCCAGTTTATTGCAATCTTAGGCAACATCAGTATTGCGATTCCAGTTGCAGCATTGATCGCATTAAGTTGGGACATGGCTTTACATGAGCCATTAATGAATCATGCAAAAGCAGCTAAAACCTTACACGACCTCAATCCATTTACCTCACTGGCTGTGCCACATGCTGCGATAGCTGGAGTATGTTTGTTTTTATCAGGTTTGCTTGCTGGGTACTTTGACAACATGGCGATTTATCGCAAAGTTGGACCTCGGATTCAAGCACATCCAAAGTTAAAACGCATCATGGGTCAAGAGAGACTGGATAAGCTTGCCGCTTACATTGAGCGAAACTTAGGTGCTTTAGCAGGTAACTTCTTATTCGGGATCATGCTGGGCAGTATGGGAACGATTGGATTTATTTTTGGTTTACCTTTAGATATTCGCCATATTGCCTTCGCCTCGGCCAACTTCATTCAAGGCCTCATCAATATTAATGGTTCACCAGACATTGGCTTAATCATTGTGTCATTCTTAGGGGTTATTCTGATCGGTCTGACTAACTTATTCGTCAGTTTCACGTTAACCATTATTGTGGCACTACGGGCACGTCGCGTAAGATTTGAACAATGGAAACCACTGGCTAAACTGGTGATGACTCATTTTCTAACGCGACCAAGTGATTTTTTCTGGCCACCGAAAACCCCACTTGAAGTAGAAGATGGCACACAAGCCAGTAAGAACAATCATTAGCAGATTTGTGTTTTATTTTAGTAAGATGTAAATGAACACAAAAAATAAAATCAGTATGATTTACACATACTTGAAATAAAGTGTACTGATGAGTACACTTTAGTCCATTAATTAACCGAGCTCAAACCGGTTAAAATGACAAGGAATAAAATATGCCACGAACGCTACTGTTTGTTGGTTTTTTTGCATTAATTATCAGTGTGTTGTCGCTTTATCCTACCTATTTAAATCTATTAGATTTAAATATCGTGGAATGGATGAGTCAGCACCGTATTGCTGTCTTTAATCAAATTGCCATCGGACTTTCCGCGCTAGGCGGCATGCCTTTTGTATTATTTTTCACCACGCTATGGTGTTTACACTTTGCGTGGTATAAAAAATATACAGAGATTGTTTTTATCAGTATAGGGATCTTTGGAAGTATCGGCCTTGCATGGTTGCTTAAATTTACGTTCACCAGACCGCGTCCCCCAGAAATGTACTATCTTGTAGCGTCTTACGGGAGTTCATTCCCAAGCGCACACAGTTGTTATGCTGCATCGCTTGCGTGTCTTATGATCTTGATTTACCGACAACATGCTCAACATCGCTTGATCACCATTTTGGCATTGTTATGGATGCTGTGTATGGGTGTTTCGCGAGTATATGTTGGGGTTCATTTTCCGACAGATGTCTTATCCGGTTGGAGCATAAGTTTTATTTGGATCGCGCTACTTTATTTGAGTTACATCAAAATCAGTAAAGCGTAAACAAATGAATAATTTAGATAAATATCTAATTGAGGTGGAACAATGATGTCTGCAAAGCTTTGGGCTCCCGCCCTGACTGCTTGCGCATTGGCAACAAGTATTGCACTTGTTGGTTGTAGCAAAGATCCTAAAGATGCACAGCAAGCTGCTGCTGCACAGCAAATGCCACCAACTGAAGTCGGTGTCATTGTTGCCCAACCGCAAAGCGTTGAACAATCTGTTGAACTTTCCGGCCGTACATCTGCCTATGAAATTTCAGAAGTACGTCCACAAACCAGTGGTGTAGTACTGAAACGTCTATTTGCAGAAGGCAGTTATGTTCGCGAAGGACAAGCCTTGTACGAGATCGACTCGCGTACAAACCGTGCTTCAGCTGACAGTGCTCGTGCTGCTTTAACACGTCAACAAGCAAACCTAAACGTGTTACGTGTTAAAGAAGGTCGTTACCGTCAGCTTGTTGGCTCAAATGCGATTTCTAAACAAGAATACGACGATATTGTTGCTCAAGTTAAACTGGCTGAAGCAGATGTTGCTGCATCTCAGGCAGAACTTAAAAATGCAGAAATTAACTTAGGTTACTCAACTGTACGTGCGCCAATTTCAGGTCAAACTAACCGTTCAACAGTGACAGCGGGTGCTTTAGTTACTGCATCTCAGGCTGATCCATTAGTCACAATTCAACGTCTTGATCCAATGTACGTTGACATTAACCAATCAAGTGCTGAACTTCTTCGTCTACGCCAACAGTTAAGCAAAGGCAACTTAGACAGCAGTAATAACACCAAAGTGAAATTACGTCTTGAAGATGGTAGCGAATACCCAATTGAAGGTCGTCTTGCATTCTCTGATGCAAGTGTGAACCCTGATACAGGTACGGTTACCCTTCGTGCTGTGTTCTCTAACCCGAACCATTTATTGCTTCCGGGTATGTTTGCCAATGCTCGCATCGTTCAGGGTGTGATTCCAAACGCTTACCTCATTCCACAAGCTGCTATTACACGTACCCCTACAGGTCAAGCAATGGCAATGATTGTGAATGCAAAAGGTGCTGTTGAATCTCGCCCTGTAACCACTGTTGGTACACAAGGTTCGAATTGGATCGTGACTCAAGGCTTGAATACTGGCGATAAAGTGATTGTTGACGGTATTGCGAAAGTTAAGCCAGAGCAACAAGTTGTAGCCAAACCGTATCAACCTCAGGCTGCTGCACCTCAAGGTGCTCAACAACCTGCTGCAGCAAAGCCAGATGCTAAAGTTGCAGAACAAGCAGCACCTAAATCTGAACAAAAAGCTACTTCAAACGCATAGGGAGTAGACTGAATGGCTCAATTCTTTATTCATCGCCCCATTTTTGCGTGGGTGATTGCATTGGTGATTATGTTGGCGGGTGTACTCACGCTATCTAATATGCCAATTGCACAGTATCCGACCATTGCGCCGCCAACGGTTTCAATCTCTGCGACTTACCCTGGTGCGTCTGCAGAAACAGTTGAAAACACCGTAACCCAAATCATTGAACAACAAATGAATGGTTTGGATGGCTTACGTTATATTTCGTCAAACAGTGCGGGTAACGGTCAAGCATCTATTACATTGAACTTTGAACAAGGGATCGATCCAGATATCGCCCAAGTTCAAGTCCAAAACAAACTCCAGTCTGCGACAGCGCTATTACCTGAAGATGTACAGCGTCAAGGTGTAAAAGTCACCAAATCTGGCGCAAGCTTCCTACAAGTTGTAGCATTCCACTCACCGTCGGGCAAGTTGACTGCGGACGACATTAAGGACTATGTAAACTCGAATATTTCTGAACCTCTCAGCCGTGTGGCAGGTGTAGGTGAAGTCCAAGTATTCGGTGGTTCTTATGCGATGCGTATTTGGCTAGATCCAGCCAAAATGGCAAACCTGAAAGTTACACCGAGTGATGTGGCTGCGGCTATCCGTACACAGAATGCTCAGGTTGCTGTTGGTCAGTTAGGTGGTGCGCCTGCAACTGAAGGTCAAGTACTGAACGCGACAGTTACAGCACAAAGTTTGTTGCAAACACCAGAGCAGTTTAAAAACATTTTCCTGCGTAACAGTAGTGATGGTGCTCAGGTACGTTTAGGTGATGTTGCACGTGTTGAATTAGGTGCTGACAACTATCAGTTCGACTCTAAGTTCAACAACAAACCTGCTGGTGGTGTAGCGATCAAACTAGCAACTGGTGCAAACGCATTAGACACAGCCGAAGCTGTTGAAGCACGTTTAAAAGAACTACGTCCAAACTACCCTGAAGGTTTAAAAGACACGCTTGCATTTGATACGACTCCATTCATTAAGTTATCGATTGAAAGTGTTGTACATACCCTTGTAGAAGCCGTGATTCTTGTATTCTTTGTGATGTTCTTATTCTTACAGAACTGGCGCGCAACGATTATTCCGACATTGGCTGTACCTGTAGTGGTATTGGGTACTTTTGCTGTCATTAACATGTTTGGTTTCTCGATCAACACACTCACCATGTTCGCGATGGTACTGGCGATTGGTCTCCTCGTGGATGATGCTATTGTTGTCGTAGAGAACGTTGAACGTGTCATGGTTGAAGATCATCTTGACCCAGTGACTGCAACTGAAATCTCAATGAAACAGATCTCGGGTGCCTTAATCGGTATTACCTCTGTGTTAACCGCTGTATTCGTGCCGATGGCATTCTTCGGTGGTACGACAGGTGTAATTTATCGTCAGTTCTCAATCACGCTGGTAACAGCAATGATTCTGTCATTGATTGTAGCATTGACCTTTACCCCTGCCCTATGTGCGACCATGTTGAAACAACATGATCCAAACAAACCTGAAAGCAACAATATCTTTGCCCGTTTCTTCCGTTGGTTTAACAGCTCTTTTGATAAAGTTGCGCATAAATACCAAGGCGGCGTGAACTTCATGACACACCACAAGATTTTCTCTGGTGTGATTTATGCAGTTGTAATCGGGTTATTAGTGCTTTTATTCCAAAAGTTACCTTCATCATTCTTACCTGAAGAAGACCAAGGTGTTGTAATGACACTGGTACAGTTACCACCGAATGCCTCACTTGAGCGTACGGATAAAACTGTCACTGCAATGACCGATTACTTCCTGAAAAACGAAGAAAAATATGTCGATTCTGTATTCAGTGTTGCCGGTTTCTCGTTCACAGGTGTAGGTCAAAACGCAGGTCTTGCATTCATCAAGTTAAAAGATTGGGAAGACCGTACATCACCTGAATCTCAAGTGGGTGCGATTATTCAACGTGGTATGGCATTGAACATGATCGTGAAGGATGCTTCATACATCATGCCAATCCAATTACCAGCAATGCCTGAATTGGGTGTAACTGCCGGCTTCAACTTGCAGTTAAAAGCTTCTGCAGGTCAAACCCATCAACAACTTATCGATGCCCGTAATATGGTGCTCGGTATGGCTGCTCAAGATAAACGCCTCATGGGTGTTCGTCCTAACGGTCAAGAAGATACGCCACAGTACAAAATCACGATTGACCAAGCTCAAGCCGGTGCTATGGGTGTCAGCATTGCTGAAATCAATACCACAATGGGTATGGCATGGGGTGGTTCTTACATCAATGACTTCGTTGACCGTGGTCGTGTGAAGAAAGTCTATGTACAAGGTGAAGCTGCGGCACGTATGATGCCTGAAGACCTGAGCCAGTGGTATGTCCGTAACAACCAAGGCACAATGGTTCCATTCTCGACCTTCGCTACTGGTGAATGGACTTATGGTTCACCACGTCTTGAACGTTATAACGGTATCGCATCTGTGAACATTCAAGGTTCACCGGGTGTGGGTGTAAGTTCGGGCGACGCGATGAAAGCGATGGAAGAAATTGTACAAAAACTTCCTTCGATGGGCGTTCAAGGCTTTGACTATGAATGGACTGGTTTATCTCTAGAAGAACGTGAGTCTGGCGCACAAGCACCATTCCTATACGCACTTTCATTGTTAATCGTCTTTCTATGTCTTGCTGCCTTGTATGAAAGCTGGTCTATTCCGTTCTCAGTATTACTGGTTGTACCATTAGGTGTATTGGGTGCGTTATTACTGACTTTCCTTGGAATGGTGTTCTTCAAAAATCCAAACTTGGCGAATAACATTTACTTCCAGGTGGCTATTATTGCCGTCATTGGTTTGTCCGCGAAGAATGCGATCTTGATCGTAGAATTTGCCAAAGAACTTCAAGAAAAAGGTGAAGATCTGTTTGACGCAACTTTGCATGCCGCTAAAATGCGTCTACGTCCAATTATCATGACCACTTTAGCCTTTGGTTTTGGTGTACTTCCGCTTGCGCTTTCTTCGGGTGCAGGTGCAGGTAGTCAGCACTCTGTAGGTTATGGTGTATTGGGTGGCGTAATCAGTTCTACCCTACTTGGTATCTTCTTTATTCCTGTATTCTACGTATGGATCCGAAGTATCTTTAAGTACAAACCAAAACAACAAAATAATCAGGAGCATTTATCGTGATGCAAAATGTATGGTCTATTGCAGGTCGTAGCATTGCGGTTTCTTCACTTGCGCTTGCTTTGGCTGCCTGCCAAAGCATGCGTGGTCCAGAGCCGGTTGTTCAGACCAATATCCCCGAAAGCTACACAGTAAGTGCTTCTGGTACTTCTGTTGCTGAGCAAGGATATAAAGATTTCTTTGCTGACCAACGTCTGGTACAAGTTCTTGACTTAGCTTTAGCCAATAACCGTGACCTACGTACGGCTGCTTTAAATATTGAACGTGCACAGCAACAGTATCAAATCACTGCCAATGGTCAATTACCAACCATTGGTGCAAGTGGTAGCGTACTTCGTCAAGACACGTTGAATACGCAAAAGCCTGTAACTTCTTACAATGTCGGTTTAGGTGTCACTGCTTATGAACTTGATTTTTGGGGTCGTGTACGTAGCTTAAAAGACAATGCCTTAGATAGTTACCTTGCAACTGCAAGTGCCCGTGATGCGACACAAATTGCGTTGATCGGTCAAGTGGCTCAAGCATGGTTAAACTATGCATACGCTAACTCAAACTTGAAGCTTGCGGATCAAACCTTAAAGGCTCAGCTTGAATCTTACAACCTCAACAAAAAGCGTTTTGATGTCGGTATTGACAGTGAAGTTCCTGTTCGTCAGGCTCAAATTTCTGTAGAAACTGCACGTAATGATGTTGCGAATTACAAGACTCAAATTGCTCAAGCGCAAAATTTATTGAACCTATTAGTGGGTCAACAAGTACCTGCGAACTTGCTGCCGAACCAACGTGTCAATCGAATTACTTCGACCAATACTATTGGTTCAGGTATTCCAAGTGATTTGTTGAACAACCGTCCAGATGTACGTGCAGCTGAATACAAACTGTCTGCTGCTGGTGCGAACATTGGTGCAGCTAAAGCACGTCTGTTCCCTACTATTAGTCTGACAGGTTCTGCGGGTTATGCTTCAACGGACTTAGGTGATCTATTTAAATCAGGCAACTTTGTATGGTCTGCTGGCCCTAGCCTTGATATTCCAATCTTCGATTGGGGTACACGTCAGGCAAATATTAAAGTTTCTGAAACTGACCAGAAAATTGCATTGTCTGATTATGAAAAATCAGTTCAGTCAGCTTTCCGTGAAGTAAATGATGCGCTTGCAGTTCGCCAAAACATTGGTGACCGTATTGCAGCACAGCGCCGTTTAGTTGATGCAACCAATACAACCTACAAACTGTCAAATGCCCGCTTCCGTGCTGGTATTGATAGCTACTTAACTGTACTTGATGCGCAGCGTGCATCTTATGCAGCTGAGCAAGGTTTGTTGTTGCTTGAACAAGCAAATCTCAACAATCAAGTTGAATTGTATAAAACACTTGGTGGTGGTATCAAAGCCAACACTTCTGATGCTGTGCAATACCAACCTTCTACTGCCGAACGTAAAGCAGCATCAAAACAATAATTTGATTTAGCCTAGCCAGTTATATTTGAAAAGCTCACTTCGGTGGGCTTTTTCATTTTTAGATCGGAGCTACAAAATAAAAATGAAGATATTGCTTTTTGCTGAAGAGTTTCCTATCTTCAATTCACCTTTTTATATTGATAACTAAAAATGCTTTTAAGTAATCTTGAATCTGTTCCGGGTCATACCATTACACAACAACTTGATGTCGTTTATGGCAGTACTGTCCGCAGTAAACATGTTGGTCGTGACTTTATGGCTGGCCTAAAAAATATCGTGGGTGGTGAACTCAAAGGTTATACAGAACTACTCGAAGAATCCCGTCAAGAAGCTATGAGCCGTATGATTGATAAAGCACGTGCCTTAGGCGCGAATGCAGTCGTCGGCATCCGTTTTTCAACCTCAAATATTGCTCAAGGCGCCTCTGAATTATTTGTATATGGCACGGCAGTTCGCGTAGAAGCCAACTCAGCAAAACTACCAGACCCATTTCCAACTCAGGACTAAGTCATGGATGCCTTTATTTTTAAAGTCCTGATCTTTGTGGTGCTCTTTTGTATTGGTTGGGGCTTCGGTCGCCATATCGAACAAAAGCATCTCAAAGAACTCGAAGCTCAAGAAAAACGTTTATCGCATATTCAAATAGACAACAACCGTTTTAAAACTACTGAACATTTCGGACAACTGATTTCAAGTAATGTAGTGATTTCACATGATTATTTTAAATATGTGATTGCCAATATTCAGAACTTCTTTGGCGGACGTTTAACCAGTTATGAAAGCATTGTCGATCGGGCACGTCGTGAAGCCGTGGTGCGTTTAAAGCAAGAAGCTGAAAAGATGGGCGCAACGCAAATTATGGGCCTGCGTTTAAGCACCACTGAGTTGGGTATGCAAGGCGGCATGGTCGAAGTCTTTGCGTATGGAACAGCAATTCAAAAGAGAGACATCTGATCTCTCTACTTCTCCCCAATTCATTTTTACTATTTAATTTACTTTACACAATGTGTTTTCAAACTCTTCATAACTCACATTTTCATTGCGACAAACTTTAAAGCAAACTTCATTAAATTTCTTTTCATCAATATTTGGATCATGATAACTAAATGCAACATCTCCAGCATAAGCACGTGCCAGATCTTGCACCACAATGTCAGCTTTACATCCATATAAAGTTGGACATGCCTCTAATGTTCCTTCGTAATACTCTTTACACTGAGTCGGTTCGACATCCACCTTATTGGGTTTTTGCATCGACACATTTAAACCATTTTCATTCATTAAAAGAAAATATTGAAGTTTTCTAAATGGTTTTAAGTCAATCTCGAGTCCCGAATGATTGATACGAGCCAATTGATCTTTGTAAGAATTATGATCATCTGAGATTAACTCTGCATTACCAGCTTTATCGATTTTGATAAAGCTATAGTTGACAGGCATATATGCGCCACTCCCCTTATGTGCAATCACTTCGATCAAATGATCTTTCGCAATAAATGCGCCCGTAAATACAGTCGATTCAACACTGGTCAGCAACTTACCTTTCACTAAAACACAATATCCAAAACATTGATCTTTGAATCTAGCCTGATCGCCTTTAAAATCATCAACAGGATGAAATTCAGCTCGCCATTTAAAATCACCAATTTTATTCGAGCTATAAGGTAATTTATCAACATCTGAATCTTGAGGATTTTGACTGTAATACTCAGACTTCAATAATCCTTTTTCATCAAACAGTGCTTCGATCGGTAACCACCCCTCATTTGGTTCTCGCATAACAACTTCTGCACTCGCCGCTTCAACATTAGGTTCAATCTCAACAGATTCAGTAACTGGTTCTGATACAGTTCCTATTTCTTTTTCAGGCTTTTCGAGTGTTGAGTTGTGCTCAATTTTTTGAGTTTTCTGTTTAAAATAAAAATAAGCCACTGTACCGATTGCGCCAATGATTGCGCACAAAATGATGGCTATTCCCCATTTGTTAAAATTATTCTTTTTCATTTCTTATAATCTCGATACTCATTAAAAAAGTCACTGTTAAGAGTGACTTTTAAACAATTTAAACTTGATAAAACTTACTTCACTTTGGTTTTACGAATCATTTTATATAACGTTGTCGGTGATAAACGTGACACCCAAACACCGAGCTTTTCTTTAGAACCACCCACCACGATGTATTCTTCCCCTCTTTGCAAAGATTGCACTACTGTTTCGGCAAACTCATTGGCTTCTAGACCATTTCCAATAGCTTCATCCTGATGCCCTTGTGGTTTTCCTGCACCATTGAGTGCATTAAATGAAACATTGGTTTTGACAAATCCGGGGAATATCACCGATACGCCCACCCCTTGATCCGCAACTTCCGCACGTAGACTGTTCGCCCACATATGAATGGCAGCTTTTGCAGCAGAATAGGTCGCGCGGTACTGTGTCCCTAATAAGCCTGCAACACTTGAAACAAAAGCAATTCGACCAGACTTTTGTGCTAAAAATGTCGGTAAAACGGTTTTGGTTAAATAGACTTGCGAAAAATAATCTACTTCCATGATGGCACGTTCAGTTTGCATAGTCGTATCCGTAATCAATGCACGCTGACTCAATCCCGCATTATTGATTAACCAATCAATTCGGCCTTTATTCGCAAGGACTTGTTCATAAGCGTGGCGAACTTGTTCTTCATTGGTAATGTCTGCACACACTGAAAGATGCTGATCTGGATGTAATAATGAAACCCGGACTTTTTCCAACTCTTCAAAACGACGTGCGGTCAAAATGACCTGCGCCCCTTGCAAAGCACATTCTTTTGCTAAAGCTTCACCCAAACCTGAAGATGCCCCAGTAATCCATACCACTTTTCCGTTCAAATCATCACGTTTTGCCATTTTGACATCCTTTTAAATAACTAATTTATTCATTTATATGTATTTTATGCTTTATGTAATACAGGCTCATTGTTCAAAAACACCATAAAATGGTCAAAATACTGACTCATCGACCGTGCATCATAAATTTTGCCGAGTTTATCGAAGCGTTTATATCCGAGTTGCGTGGTGAGATTGATGACACCGGTTAAAGTTTTATCCACCACCATATTAAATTTCAGCATTTTTTTCGGTTCACGCACCAAATGCGTCACCCCGGCATCGACCACTTGTGTAAATGCCTTCAATGCGAGTGGGACATATTGATTCTGCCCTTCTTTCATTTGACTGACATAGGCAAGCAAGTCGGTGGCTAAAGAGGCATCGATCGGGTAATGCATAAAATGCTGACCATCTTCGCTGTAAAAACGTCCATATAAATAATTCACCATCGGTACAAGGCGGTCATTGCCGAAAAAAGACACCGACCACGGCATATATTTACGGGTCGTTTCACGTATTTGCTGAATAATTTTTTCGGATTCATTGTCTCCAGACTTATTCATGCGCGCCATTTGGCCAAAAACTTGATCTAAAATTTCACATGCAATATCCGCTAAATTATCCCCTAAGGCTTTGGACTGACTTTTTGTTTCACCTGCATTGAGTTTTTGATGAATCGTCTCAAAACGTTGATATGTCGTAGGTTGAATCTTTAAAGAAATAGAATAAGTCATTTGATATTGCTCCTTTTATCTTAGTTTTGGGATCAATGGATACTTCTTATCTTAGGTCCTATCATACGGACTCTTTTATTTACTGCCAAATCCTAAAAGTTAACATTCGCCCAACATCCCTAATTCACCATTTTTTTTGCTACAATAGATCTAATTTTTTATCCACTTTTGATCTGTTTAGACTATGACTGATTCAGCGCAAAATATTGCTACGACCTACGATCCGACCGAGATCGAAAAAAAATGGTACAAGACTTGGGAAGAGAGAGGCTACTTCAAGCCATCTCAAAAAGGTGATTCATTCTGTATTATGATTCCGCCGCCAAACGTCACCGGTAGCTTGCACATGGGTCATGGTTTCAACAATGCCATTATGGATGCGTTGACTCGTTATAACCGTATGTCTGGCAAAAACACCCTTTGGCAGCCGGGTACCGACCATGCAGGTATCGCAACGCAAATGGTTGTTGAACGTCAATTGGGCGCAGAAGGCATTAGCCGTCACGACCTTGGTCGTGAAAAGTTCATCGAAAAAGTGTGGGAATGGAAAGAACAATCTGGCGGCAACATTACCCGTCAAATTCGTCGACTAGGCTCATCTGTAGACTGGTCACGTGAACGCTTCACCATGGACGAAGGTCTTTCTAACGCGGTTAAAGAAGTGTTTGTTAAGCTGCATGAAGAAGGCTTAATTTACCGTGGTAAACGCCTTGTAAACTGGGACCCTAAACTACAAACTGCCCTTTCTGACTTAGAAGTTGAGTCTGATAAAGAAGAAGCAGGTTCACTTTGGCACTTCAAATATTTCTTTGAAGATAAGTCACTTCGTACCCATGACGGCAAAGATCACATTGTTGTGGCGACAACACGTCCTGAAACATTGCTTGGCGATACCGCTGTTGCGGTTGCGCTTGATGATGAACGCTATGCAGCGCTTGTTGGCAAGAACATTATCCTGCCAATCACAGGCCGTGCTGTTCCAATCGTTAAAGACGAATATGTAGACAAAGAATTTGGTACAGGCTGTGTGAAAATCACCCCTGCGCACGACTTCAATGACTATGAAGTGGGCAAACGCTGTGAACTTCCTATCATCAACATCTTCAACAAAAATGCGGAAGTGTTGAGCGATTTTGAATATATCGCCAAAGCGGGCGAGCAAATTTCTAAAACCATTCCTGCACCTGCGGACTACATTGGTTTAGAGCGTTTTGCTGCACGTAAACAATTGGTTGCTCAAGCTGAAGCTGAAGGCTGGTTAGCGCAAATTCAACCTTACACACTTAAGCCACCTCGCGGTGACCGTTCAGGCGTAATCGTTGAGCCATTATTGACTGACCAATGGTATGTGAAAATTGCACCGCTTGCCGAGCCTGCAATTAAAGCGGTTCAAGACGGTCAAATTAAGTTTGTCCCTGAGCAATACAGCAACATGTACATGGCTTGGATGAATAACATTCAAGACTGGTGTATCTCACGTCAATTGTGGTGGGGTCACCGTATTCCAGCTTGGTACGATGCTGAAGGTAACGTATTTGTAGGCCGTGACGAAGCTGAAGTTCGTGCGAAAAACGGCATTGCGCCTGAAGTTGAATTGAAACAAGACGAAGACGTGCTTGATACATGGTTCTCTTCTGGTCTTTGGACATTCTCTACTTTAGGTTGGACTGGCGACGCGGCGAAAGATAAAGAAAACTATTTCTTAAATACTTTCCACCCGACTGATGTGCTTGTGACTGGCTTTGACATCATCTTCTTCTGGGTTGCCCGCATGATCATGATGACCATGCACTTCATGAAAAATGAAGATGGCACACCGCAAGTTCCGTTCAAAACAGTGTACGTTCACGGTTTGGTACGTGATGGCGAAGGTCAGAAAATGTCTAAATCTAAGGGCAACGTGCTTGACCCATTAGATTTGATTGACGGCGTGGATCTTGAAACTTTAGTACAAAAACGTACGACTGGTTTGATGAACCCGAAACAAGCAGCGAAGATTGAAAAATCTACCCGTAAAGAATTCCCTGAAGGCATTCAGTCTTACGGTACAGATGCGGTTCGTTTCACTTTCTGTGCGCTTGCGAACACTGGCCGTGACATTAAGTTCGACATGAAACGTGTTGAAGGTTACCGTAACTTTGCCAACAAAATCTGGAACGCTACCCGTTTCGTGATGATGAACTGTGAAGAGCAAGTCATTGGTCAAGAAGTTCGTCAAGACCTTTGGGAATTGCCTGAACAGTGGATCGTCAGCCGTCTGCAAAAAGCGGAACAAGCCGTGCAAACAGCATTCGCGACGTATCGTTTAGACTTGGCTGCACAAGCGATTTACGAGTTCATTTGGAATGAATACTGTGACTGGTATGTCGAGCTGACTAAGCCTGTTCTAAATGACGAAAACGTATCAACTGAGCGTAAAGCTGAAGTACGTCGTGTGCTTCTTTCTGTGATGGAAGCATCTTTACGTTTAGCGCATCCATTAATGCCTTACTTAACCGAAGAAATCTGGCAAACACTTGCGCCGAAGTTAAACATTTCGGGCGAAACGATTATGCTTGCACAGTACCCTGTTGCTGACCAAGCGTTAGTGAATGAGCAAGCTGAAGCAGATATGCAATGGCTTCAAGGTTTGATTGGTGCTGTACGTAACATCCGTGGTGAAATGGGCTTAGGTAATGCTCGCTTGTTGCCTGTACTGCTTCAAAACACGACGGATGCGGAAAAAGCTCAAATCGCTCGTATTGAACCATTGTTCAAAGCATTGGCAAAAGTTGAAAGCATTACTTTCTTAGCTGATGGCGAACAACCACCATTGTCTTCTTCTTCTGTAGTGGGTCATGTGTCTGTATTCGTTCCAATGAAGGGCTTAATTGACCCTAAAGCGGAATTAGGTCGTCTACAAAAAGACTTAGACAAGGTTCAAAAACAGCATGACCAAATTGCCACTAAACTTGGCAATGAAGGTTTTGTGGCGAAAGCGCCTACTGCTGTGGTTGAAGGTGAGAAAGTTAAACTTGCTGAGTTTGCTGATCAGTTAGCGAAGATTAAAGCGAATATGGAGCAGATTGCGGCGCTTTAATTTAATTGCTAAATACTTAAAAAATAAGATAAAATCCCCTCATTATTGAGGGGATTTTTTTATAAAATCTAATTACTTATTTATAATAACGATAGGCATTTTATATGACTAAGAAAAATTTACTTGTAGTTCTTCTTACAAGTTCAGTATTAACTCTCACTGCATGTGGAGGAAGTAGTGGCGAAGATTCCAGTAGATCTGCTGAGGATAAAGAGGATACTTCTCAAGCATCTAGTTCATTTAAAGAGATAACAGTTACTCCCCATCTTGGGCAAGTGCATGAAGGTAGAGTAGTTCTTAAGAGTTCTCTAAATAATGAGATAATAGATGAGAAAAATATTGATGGCGTCCATGATATAAAATTCAAAATTGATATAAAGAAAATCTCTGAGCCTCTTTTAGTCGAACTTCTACCTACAAAAAATGGTAAATTTAAATATTCTGATCCAGCTATTGATACTGATCTAGTCAGTATTACAAACCTACCTCAAACTCCTATTTTAAGAGCTGCATTTAATCTTAGAGAAGACCTTACACATATTAGCCTTAGTGCCTTAACAGAAGCATCAGTTAAATATGCGGAAAAAAATCGACTTACCCCTGAAAATATTGAAAAAGCTAATCAATTTATTCAAGATCAATTAAATATTAAACAATTTAAAATTCTTGATGCAACATCTATAACTAATTTTAATACTACTACCTTATTAAATAAAAATACTGTTTCACTTAATGAAATATTCTATATAGCCTATCTATCAACCGCAGCAAAAGAAATTAAGAGACTACATCCAACAAGTAAACAGCCAGCTTTTGATTTTGCTTTAGCACTAGGTGAAGACTTCACTGACGGTAAATTCGATGCATCTCCAAGCATTTCTAATCAGACCTATGATCAATCATTTGGTGCATATCATAAGTATTGGGCAAATGCTTGGAAAAATTGGGAAGCTACATATTATGACCAATTAAAAAATATTCAGGATCCTAATACAGCTTTAGAATGGTTAAATACTTTTAATTCAAAATTTTTATACCAATATAATAACAGTCAAATCTGTGAACAAAATTCATTAGTAAGTGCTGAGTTAAGTGATATTCAGATTTACAATGGTAAATATCAAGATATAACAGCTAATAATGATTTTGACCTCGATATATCTTCCGAAAGAGTTCTATTAGATGGACATACCAAACAACTTTTAAGTATATGTCGAAAAAAAGATTCTAATATTTACCACGCTTTCATAGATTATGGAAATATTCAATTTTTTAAAAATAATGAGCAAAAATTAATTTCATATGATATTCAAGTAGGAAAATTAGGTGCCTCTATATCAAAAGTAGGAAACTTAATAAGAGAATCAGAACCTACACTTCCATTAATTTGTCAGGAAAATAACTGGGGATGTCTATTAATTTCAGACTATGGTGAATTCACCCATAAAAGCCGCTTGTCTGATATGCCAAAAATAGAGATACAATCCAATCCAATATTTGGTACCGCAAGTTTTTCAGCTTATTATACTTTTGATAATAAATTTGGCGGACAAGATATTTTAAATATTGAAACTTCTACCAAAGATTTTTACACATCCATCTCAGTCAATTTTGTAGAACAAAACTTATATGGCGATAAACTAGGATACTCTTGTTTTAAAAGTAATAATACAACTCAGCAAAATCACTTTAGTTGCTCAAATATCAGTTTGGATCAGCAAAATCGCACTATTGTTTTCAGTAATACCAAATTAAAAGTTCTTGGTGGCGGATCTAAGACAATATCTTTAAACGGTACATTACGATACTAAGTTAGACGAATAGATCTAACTAATTGATCTACTTTTCCTCACATAGAAAAGTAGATCAAAAATTATAATCCTCCATGCTCCAACAACATCTCTAACCCACTCTCTTTCCCCATAAAACTCAGCCTTTGCTTTTCCGCTTTCAGCTGTTGCTTCACCGTAGATACATCCGCATCAATCTGCTTATACAACTGTTCAATATTCAGTTGCCCTTTGGACTTTTGCACTGCAATTTTGGCTTTATTTGACCATACAAGTGAGTCAATCAATTCCTGAATCTGCTGTTTTAAGGATTGGCTTTGCGCTTCCAAAGCCTGCTGGTAAAACTTTACTTGCTCCGCACTTAAACCTTTATTTGAACCATTTTTACTTTGTTCAACTTCAAGTTGAAGTTTCAGTAAAAAGAACAAATCTTCTTGCTCGTATGCTTCATTAGCACGTTGTAATAGTTCAGTCTTTTCAGCTTTCTTCGATTCATCAGGCTCACGGTCAGGGTGAATGATGGAAGCAATTTTTAAATACACCGTTTTCAGTGATTGATTCACTAACTTTTCAGCTTGCTCACGTTTTTGCGCTAGGCGTCTGCGCTGATGCTCTTCTTTCTCACGTTGATATTGTTCACTGTCCCACGCTTCATAAGACTCATATTCTTCTGTAGCCTCTTGTTCTATATCAGTATGACCTTTTACTTTACTCTGTTCAGTTTGGGCTGACTTGGTTTTTCTATTTGGCTTTTGATTATGTGCATGGTGCTGCTGATAAAAGGCATCGACCTCCGAGACTTTTTCAAGTTCGGCTGTATTTAGGTAATTGGATTTTTTCAGCTGCTTTGCCAGTTTCGCAAGCTTTGCATCGAGCTGAGCTAAATCTGCTTTGGCAAAGTCTTCTTGCTGTAGATGCTGCCAAAGCTGTGCAAGCTGACGAAAATACACCGCATGCAAATCACGATAGATCGGCACAAGTTTCAGCTGGATATAACTCTGAATTTCACTTTTGGCATTTTGCCAAAGATCTAAATCCAGCTTTTGCTGTTCGATTTGCTCAATCAGTTTATTCAGCTTTTTATGCTGTCGGGATAAAGCTTCAACACTCGGGAGTAAACTGACTTTTAACTCAAATGACATAAGCAAATTTAACGCAAAAAGAAAATTATAGCCGATCTAAGCACTAAACTTATGAGCCCTTTGCCTAACTCAAAAATCACGTTTTATTAATTAACGCTCAAACCGTTGTAAATATTGACTCAACTCTTCTCGAACAACCACCTCATGTCCTGCATGACTTCGACTTTGTTCCAAGAGATGCTCTGAGTCGATCACTGCCACGCGATGACCATCCGCAATTAAACGATCTACGCCTTCAAAGAGCATTCGAACACCAACATCGTGTATCAAAGAAATATTGGTCAGATCTAAAACGATATGGTTATTCGCAACAGGTTCATCCTCTAAGATCCGCAGCAACATTTCCGACTCAGTAAATTGCAATACGCCGCGCAGTTCATACACCACCACCGAATGATCAATACCGCAGGTATAGCGACTTTGGACGATCGTTTGCGCTGAAGGTGTTCCCTCCATCACATGTAGTCCCATGTCCTTAGACAGTCGCTCAAATATTTCTACACCTCGAACACTATTCCCATGTGTATCGAGTTTCGGACTAAAGACTGCCAGCCCAACCTGCCCTGGCAAAGCCCCCATGATGCCACCGGCCACACCACTTTTTGCAGGAATACCGACCGTTGTCAGCCAATCACCCGCAGCATCATACATGCCGCAAGTCATCATCACACTCAACACTTGGCGCACCACCGAACGTGACAGCAACCGTTTTCCTGTGGCTGCTTGCACGCCACCATTGGCAAGCACACTGGCCATTTTTGCCAAATCTTTAACCGTCACTAATATTGCACACTGACGAATATAGCCGTTCACTACGTCTTCAGGGTCTTCTTCAAGTACACCGACTGTGCGCAGCATGTAACCGATCGACAAATTTCGAAAAGCCGTCTTCACTTCAGACTTATAAACCGCTTCATCAAAACTCAGCTCACGCCCCGCCAGTTCACTTAAAAATTCACGGAGTTTTTCAGCTCGAGTGCTGTGTTCGTCATGCGGTAAAAGTGAATGTGTGGTGATTGCACCCGAATTGATCATCGGGTTTTTCGGGGTATTGCTCTGTGGATCGAGCGCAATTTGATTGAATGCCTCTCCCGATGGCTCGACACCGACTTTTTGTAAAACGCTGTCTAAACCAAGATGACGAATCGCTAAGGCATAAGCAAAAGGTTTAGACATCGAACATCGACTGAATGGTGAACTCGACTTCGTCATCACCCGTGGAATAAATCGTGCCATCTACGGTAGACAGTGCCAAAGCCAGTCTATTCGGATTGGCGTTAGCTAACTCAGGAATATAATCTGCCAAAGCTCCGTGTTGATTGGCATCGCAGGCATTAAGGACATGCTGTAAATAATCTGGAACAGGCGTTTTCATAAAGGTTATTTTTTGTTGTGTGCTTTTTTATTTATAACAAATTGAGCTACCTCTGTATAAGTCCTTATGGTGAAGACGTGTTCTGAGCTAAAACCTGTATGTGCTGTATATTCAAATGGTGCATCATTTCTCGAATAAAAACGAAATAACTGAGTTGAATGATTGCCTGTTCACCAAATAGATTTTGGTAATATTCGGTATGTTCAATCAATTCATTAAAGCCATGTTCTAAGCTTTGTCGGTCAATGTGGGTCGCATGTTCAAAAAAGCTCTGCGCCAATATATGCAGCATCGCATCATTCGACTGAGCATAGCGCTGCGTCTGATAATCGAGCTGTAATCGTTCTAAAATTTCTTCAATTTCATAGATCAAATATTCAATTGCCAAAGCATCGAAGCGCTGATGTCGGACACATTTTTGCACCAAAGCGACTAAGCCATGATCAAAATGAATATTCTTTTGCTCGGTCTGAAAGTCGAACTGCGCTAATCCGAGCTGAAATTGTAATTGCTGCATCGCTATCGTTTAAATTATTTAATCTAGGACTTACGCACTATCATTTATAGATTCTCTGTGGTAGCAGATGATTTTTATCGAGAATAAAGTCATCAATGAAGTTTTTGATAATTGGTCTAAATAATTTCTTCTGCCAACGATATATATTTT
>NZ_VPDB01000030.1:0-42368 GCF_013417925.1 Acinetobacter sp. YH12218 | reverse complement strand
AAATGTATATCGTTGGCAGAAGAAATTATTTAGACCAATTATCAAAAGCTTCATTGATGACTTTATTCTCGATAAAAATCATCTGCTACCACAGAGAATCTTTAAATAATAGTGCGTAAGTCCTATAATAAGTTCATTTATTTAAGTTTAAATAAAATTGATCAATGGATAAAAGATTTTCCAGCAATGATGAAGATCATTTCTGAATGAAAGCTTACACAGACGTCATCTTGGTTTTGCGAAAATAGCAGTGCTCCGAAGCAAAAAAGAGTCCTTTCAGACTTTATTTTGAAATTACGCACTTCGCTTGTCTTACGTAATTTTTAGAGCAATAAAAAAGAATCCCCAAGATTGGAGATTCTTTTCAATTAAAGCCTACGCACAGCATAGCTGCTTGTTTTGCGGCGTGGCGGAGCAGTGCTCCTGAGTACAAAAAAGGAGTCCCATTGGACTCCTTCATGACATTTGAAGCTACGCGCTTCACTTGTCTTGAGTAAAACTTAAAGCAACGCTTTAAGTTTTACTCAGGCTTTAGGCCTTCGGCTTTTTCTAAAGATTCATCATTGCTGAAGAATTTTTCACGTTGCTCTTCAAGGAACTTTTTCGCGTCAGCTTCAAACACGTTTAAACGTTTTTCATTGATCAACGTAGTTTGGTGTTTTAGCCATTCTTGCCAAGCTTGTTTAGATACCGTATCAAACAATTCTTGTCCCTTTGCACCCGGGAATGGTGCAAAGTCTAAACCTTCCATTTCAGCCTGATATTTACGGCAAAAAACTTGTCGAGACATATCAATACTCCATTTAACTTGAAAAAGTTATGCGTAAAGTTTTTCTAAACGTGCATGCGCGCGTTCAATTGCTGCTTCAACTTGAGCAGGTGCAGTACCACCAATGTGGTTACGTGCATTGACAGATGCTTCGAGTGTTAAAGCTTTTTCGAAGACATCGGCCTGAATCAAGTCAGAGAACTGTTGAAGTTGCTCAAGGGTTAATTCTGAAAGGTCTTTGCCTTCTTGAACACCGAGAGCAACTGCTTTACCCACAATCTCATGTGCATCACGGAATGCTACGCCATTTTTAACGAGGTAGTCGGCAAGGTCAGTTGCAGTTGAGAAGCCACGCAGCGCTGCTTCACGCATGATGTCAATGTTTGGTACTAGTGCAGGAATCATGTCGGCAAATGCCATGAGTGAGCCACGAACAGTATCAATTGCATCGAATAGTGGTTCTTTATCTTCCTGGTTGTCTTTGTTGTATGCCAATGGTTGACCTTTCATCAGGGTCAATAGGCTCATCAAATCACCATATACACGGCCAGTTTTACCACGGATCAACTCAGGAACGTCTGGGTTTTTCTTTTGCGGCATGATTGAAGAGCCAGTGCAGAAACGGTCAGGAATGTTCACAAATTTGAACTGAGCCGATGTCCAAAGAATCATTTCTTCTGACATACGTGATAAATGCATCATGATGAGTGATGCCGCAGCATTGAATTCAATACCGAAGTCACGGTCAGACACAGCATCTAAAGAGTTTTCTGCAACGGCTTCAAAACCTAGTAATTCTGCAGTGAATGCGCGGTCGATCGGGTAGGTTGTTCCAGCAAGTGCAGCAGAACCTAAAGGCATGCGGTTGGTACGTTTACGGCAGTCAATTAAACG
This sequence comes from Acinetobacter sp. YH12218, assembly GCF_013417925.1. Taxonomy (NCBI): domain Bacteria; kingdom Pseudomonadati; phylum Pseudomonadota; class Gammaproteobacteria; order Moraxellales; family Moraxellaceae; genus Acinetobacter; species Acinetobacter sp. YH12218. The sequence goes on along the minus strand of NZ_VPDB01000030.1, from coordinate 40,705 downwards.
CTCTGAGTCACGAACCAACATTTCAAACCACGCCATTAGGTGGTGGCCAAAAGTCACTGGCTGTGCAGTTTGTAAATGCGTGAAGCCCGGCATGATGGTATTGGTATTTTTCGCCGCTAAGCCTAGGATGCCTTTTTGTAATTTTTTCAATAATTCTAAAATCGCATCGATTTCGTCGCGAACATACAGACGGATATCGGTTGCAACTTGGTCATTACGGCTACGACCGGTGTGTAGTTTTTTACCTGTAATACCGATACGTTGAGTCAAGCGTGACTCAATATTCATGTGCACATCTTCTAGGTCAATGCGCCATTCGAAGTTACCCGCTTCAATTTCTGCTTTAATGGTGTTTAAGCCATTAATAATATCGTCACGCTCTTGTTCAGTTAGAACGCCAACTTTTGCAAGCATGGTTGCATGTGCAATTGAACCTGCAATATCTTGTTTATAAAAGCGTTGGTCAAACTGTACAGATGCTGTAAATTCAGCAACAAAAGCGTCAGTAGCTTCGGAAAAACGACCGCCCCACATGCCTGAAGTTTGGGCTTGTGACGGATTTGAGGAATTAGAAGATGTGGTCATGTCGGCTCAATAAGATAAAAAGCATAGAACTGAGCAAGAGTATAGCAAATTCGAACCCAGTTGCCGAAGGGCAAGTTGATCAAACTTTTAGACAGGGTTTAGGTCTATGACAATTTCTGTATTTTCAGGAAAAATGGGCCGTTGGCACTATCTGTGGGAGCTGTTTCTTGCGGGCAATATTGTGGCTTTGGTTTTGGTCTTGGCCCAAGCTCAATCGTGGCAAGCCTTAAGTGTTTCCAGTGTCATGCAGCATGTGTTGTTTATTAACTGGATATTATTGGCATTTGCAGCATTTTCAGAGCTTTTGCAGAGCAAGACGCGTGGTTTAAGCATGAAAATGCTCATGTTTAGCGGGTTTGTTTTATTGCAAGCTTTGGTGTTATTCACCACCATAACTTTAAATGTTTTGATCTATTTTGGTGAAAATTTCAGTTTAGCTGGTTTGAGTGCAGACGTTTTAACTGCTGGTGTGGTTTTAAATCTGAGCTATGGGGTATTACTTGGGGCATTTTGTTTTCGATATTTATATTTAAGAGAACAGTGGGGTCGACAACATCATAGTGAATTAAACTCACGCATTCAGGCTATGCAAGCTCGGATTCATCCACATTTTTTATTTAATAGCTTAAACAATGTGATTAGCTTGATTGCGATTGACCCAGATAAAGCGGAGCAAATGCTACTGAATTTATCTCGATTATTCCGTGCAAGTTTTCAAGAATTGAAGTTGGTAAGTCTCAAAGATGAGATCGATCTGTGTCAGCGTTATTTGGCCATTGAACAAATGCGTTTAGGTGATCGGCTTAAGGTGGAGTGGAAACTAGAAGGTACTGAACAATACGCTCAAGTACAAATTCCACTATTAACTTTACAACCTTTATTAGAAAATAGTATTTTTCATGGAGTTGAAAAGATTTTGACAAAGAGTACGATAAATATATTGATTGAAATATTACAAAATCAAATTAATATCGTTATTACAAATCCCTATACACAGGATACAATTAAATTACGTCAGGGGAATGGTATTGCCATCGAAAACGTGAAACAGAGACTTGAGGCATATTATGGTCAGCATGTCACTTTTCAAACCTACGCAGGCGAGGGGATGTATACGACTGTGGTGCAATATCAATATAAATAGAAATCTCAGTTGACCAATAAAAATAAATGACGTTAACGAGATAAGGAGGAGAAATGGACATCCTAATCTGTGATGATGAGCCTCTAGCAGTAGAGCGATTGTCACGTTTAGTCACTCAACTTGGACATCAAGTGGTTGCGAAAGCTTCACATGGTCAACAAGCGATTGACTTGGCTCAAAGCCTCGAGCCTGATGTCATCTTACTAGATATACAAATGCCTGAAATGGATGGGTTGACTTGCGCGAAATTGTTGCGTGAATTAGACCCCATGCCCGCTATTATTTTTTGCACTGCATATGATCATCATGCACTTGATGCATTTAAATCGAATGCAGAGGGATATTTACTAAAACCAGTTATGCAACAGGAATTGCAGCAGGTTTTAGATCATTTAACTAAATTAACCCAAGCTCAATTGAGCACGATAAAACAAAAAGAAAATATGGACGAAATTAAAATCAGCCGCCATCAAATCGCGGCAAAGACTTATCGTGGTGTAGAACTGGTCCCTGTGGAAAATATTTATTATTTTCTTGCAGATCAGAAATATGTCACTGTTCGGCATAAAAATGGCAATGTACTTATTGATGAAACGCTGAAGGATTTAGAGCATGAATTTGGTGATCGCTTTATACGCATTCATCGCAATGCCTTGGTGTCTGTGAGCTTTTTAGATGGTTTGGAAGTCGTAAGCTCAGGGCAATATCAGGTGCGTTGTCGAGATTTAGAAGAGCGTTTGGCGGTCAGCCGTCGACATTTACCAAATTTACGTGAGCGAATACAAAAATTATAGGGCAAGGGTCAAAGCACATTGCGAATTAAGCTTGCATTTTCAACTGAGCAAGTTAAGTTTAGAATAATAGCCCTATAGACTGTATTTTAAAATTTATGAATATCCTTAAGATCGCAACTCGACAAAGCCCGCTTGCACTTTGGCAGGCGGAACATATTCGTGCACGCTTAGAAGCACTTCATGCAAATTTGAAAGTTGAGTTGGTGACCTTTGTGACCCAAGGTGACAAGATTCTAGATACCCCTTTAGCCAAAATTGGGGGAAAAGGATTATTTGTAAAAGAATTAGAAGCGGCGTTGTTGGATGGTCGTGCAGACTTGGCAGTTCATTCGATGAAAGATGTGCCAATGGCTTTGCCTGAAGGTTTAAGCTTGGCCGTGATTTGTGAGCGTGAAGACCCATTAGATGCTTTCGTTTCAAATACTTATAACAGTTTTGATGATTTACCCCAGGGTGCGAAGGTGGGGACGTCGAGCTTGCGCCGCAAATGCCAAATTTTAAAACAACGTCCAGACCTTGAAATTATTGATCTGCGTGGCAATGTGGGTACGCGTTTATCTAAACTCGATGCGGGTAACTATGATGCGATTATTTTGGCGAGTGCAGGGCTGAAGCGTTTGGGCTTAGCAGAGCGTATTCGTCATACTCTTGAGCCTGTTGTGAGTTTACCTGCAGTTGGACAAGGTGCATTGGGCCTAGAATGTCGTAGCCAAGATCAAGCTGTATTGGATTTAATTTTGCCCTTAATGCATGCAGAGACCAATTCTTGTGTACGTGCAGAACGTGCTTTTAATGCATATCTAGAAGGTGGCTGCCAAGTACCGATTGCAGGTTATGCAACCTTAGAAAATGGTCAGATTCATTTGGAAGGTCGAGTCGGTAGTGTTGACGGTCAAACCTTGTTGAAAGCACAGCAAGTAGGTCTTCCCGAACAGGCTGAACAGCTCGGTGTCAAATTGGCCCAAGACTTGTTAGCCCAAGGTGCCGGTGAAATTTTAAAGGCACTGTATTAATACATGCTTTTTATCAATACACGTCCGACAGATCGTGCAGCGCAGCTTAGCTTGACGCTGCGCTCTGCGGGTGTTGCTGTGGCTGAGCTTCCATTACTTGAGCTTAAGCCGCGGGCATGGTCAGAAGCATTGGCAGTGTGCTATGCCCAGTTGAGTGCTGCGGATGTATTGGTTGTGGTGAGCCCCTCTGCGGTCACCTTTGGTATGCAAGGTTTGCGTAAGGCAGGCATTTCACTTGAGCAGCTCGAACATATTCAATGGGTTGCAGTTGGTGACGCAACCGCAGCAAAACTGGCTGATTATGGCATTCACAGTGTCGTACCGCAGGTGGAAACCTCGGAGGGAATGCTCACTTTAAGCCATTTAGAACAATTGGAGGCCGGGGCTTGCGTTGCATTTTGGCGCGGTGAAGGTGGTCGTCAATTTATGATGCAGCAGTTGCTAGCACGTGGCATTCAGATTCTTAATTTTGTGCTATACGAACGCCATCTACCGGAAGAGACCACTCAAAAAGTAAAAACACTCATTTCTGAACATCAGTTGTCATCTCCGTATTGTATGTTGATCACCAGTGAGGCCAGTTGGCTCAATTGGCTTGACCTGATTCAGTCGCATTTATCAGTACTGCGCCATGCACATTTTTTAGTTTTAGGTGTAAGGTTGTTCGAGCTACTTGAGCAAAGTCGTATAACACTGAACAAAGATTTTAAAATTATTCAACTCGAAGATTTAAACGCGACACACATATTGCAGCATGTGCAAGTCGTGCAGGGAAATACATGAAGAAGTTGTTTGTCGTTGTGGTCATTGTCGCCGTACTTTGGTTGGCTAAACTCAGTTTTGACCTATTTCAAGTCAATGCTCAACAAACCGAACTGATGCAACAGCAAACTTTATTGCAACAGCGCAATGCAGGTTTGAATGATCAGGTCGTGGCTTTGAAACGTCAGTTGAGCGGCACAACGACCGAGATGGCGGCTGCAACGACATCGAATACTTCGATTGCTGCTGAGGCAACCCATAGCATTGAGCCAATGATGGTTGTGGGCCAGCAACTTGATTTGGTTGAATTTGCCATGCAGCAACAACAATTTGCTGTCGCTTTGGAAAAATTAAACCAATTAGACCAACAATTAGATCAGTTGAGCTTGGCACCTGCACTTCGCATGAGTTTGCATCAGGTGATTCAAAAAGATCGTGAGACCTTAAAGCAATATGTGACAGAGCGTCAGTTGCAATCTGATAAAGTGAAAAATACCCTGCAATCGATCGATCAATTGTTAGAAAAAGAAATATTAAAGCCCTATAGTTCTAAAGAGCAGCAAAAGGGTCTTTCTTTTTGGCAAAAATGGATTCAAGTCGAATCGGTCGAGCAACCGAGTCCCGTATTAATGCAGCGTAGCTTGGTATTAAAAGAAATGCAGTTACGTTTAATTTTGGCTCAGCAAGTTTTAAATCAAGGACAATATCCTCAATTTCAACAAGAAATCACTGAAATTATGCAAATTATGCAGCAATTGCCAGATGCTTCATTAAAACCGATACGCCAACGTCTAGAACAATTAAAGGACATTCCGGTTATTTCTGTACCGCTATTAAATACTCGGGCACTCATAGGATAATCGACTATGAAACATATTTTATTGGCCTATTTATTTATTAGCTTATTGGTTGTTGCCATTATTAGTTTGCTGAGTTTTGGACATGGTGCAGGCTATGTCTATTTATACTGGCGTGAATGGCAAGTTCAATCCAATATTTGGTTTTTAGCATTATTGCTGGCACTACTGAGTTTGTTCGTGCAAATGCTTTGGTATGCGGTTAAACGCTATTTAAGTCGAGAGCAGCGTAAATCTGAAACAGTCTTTAGTTTTAATAAACTGCATCCCTATGAACAATTGGCTGTCATTTGGCTTTTAAATGCTGCGCAAGATCAAAAAAACTTTATTCAGCAAGCTTTTACTGAGTCTGGATTATTAAAAGGGGTGATTGATGCGCGTTTATATTGGATTCAGCAACAATATGAAACAGCATTAAATGCATTAACTCAGACCAATCCAATGGCTTTTGAACTCGCAGAATTGCAACGGATTGAAATTTATTTATCCCAACAAGAGGGTGAAAAGGCTTTAACGCATCTCGAATTTTTGAATCAACATGAATTATCGCCATGGTTGCAAAAAGTCAGCACTGCCTATGAGCAGCGTTTAACCACGCTATGGGGCATGTTTGCGTTGCAGTTTCCTTGGTTGTATTTGCGTTCGACACGTTATGGACATTTAGATGAGCTGACAAAACAAGCTTGGTTGGAGCAATTATTATCTGCATTTGATCAAGCTGATGTCGATGACTTACAGCATTTAAAGCAGCGTTATTTGGATTTGCAAGATCAAATAACAGAGCGTAAATATGCGGTCAAAGTGTTGTGGTTAAAAGTCTTGTCTCGTATGCCAGAGATGAGTCAGGAACATGAGCAATTGGCTATTCATTTACTGGAACAGCAATTTAACAAAGAAGTGTTCTTTTTGTGGTTCCAGCAAAAAATGCTGAAGCAAAACCCTGACTATGTGGCTGTAGAACAGCAGATTCAACGTTGGGAAGAAAAGTATCCTGCGCTGCCTGTTTTTAGTTTTGCAAAATGGAATATTTACCAAGCGACAGCACGCCAAGCTGAAGCAGATGCATTGTTAGAATTATATCCAGATGATGTATTAATGAGTTATTTACGCATCAAGTCAGCTTTAAATCAGCAGGATGAATTGATCAAACAATTAAATTTAGTATTTGAAAATAATGCCAATTTTATGGAAATTCGAATATAAGGATATTATATGCAAGAAGATTTAGCTCAATATTCATTGATTCATACTCAACACGTAGCTTGGGGGGGCGAATTCAAACATGAGGTGCGACAGTTTCAAAAGCCTTATGATAATCAACAAGCTGAGCAAATTTCTCTAATGGTGTAAGCCAATCTAACGCTTTTCTAGGGCGAGTATTCAGTGACATGGCAACTTGATTTAAATAATGCTGATCTACCTGGTTTAAATCAATCCCTTTAGGTAAATATTGCCTAATTAAACCATTCATATTTTCGCATGTGCCTTTCTGCCATGGCGAATGTGGGTCACAGAAATATACATCTATGCCTAAATCTTCTTCGAGGATTTTATGTTCTGACATCTCACGTCCACGGTCATAGGTCAATGTTTTACGCAGTTCTGCGGGTAAATATTTCAGAGCTTCAGTTAAAGCCTTGCGCACTGATTCTGCCTTTGCATCAGGTAATGTTGCCAAGATACAGAGCCGTGTATTTCGTTCAATAAGTGTTGCTATCGAACTTTTATTGTCTTTACCTTTAATTAAATCGGCTTCCCAATGACCCGGTATTTTTCTTTCTTGAACTTCGGTTGGGCGCTCATGAATAGTTTTAATATCCTGTAATATAGAATCTTTTTTAGGTTCACCGTTAGCTTTTCGCTTTTTATTTTCATGACGCAGACAGGATAGTAAGTCTTTTTTCAGCTCACCCTTTGGTAATGCTCGTATCGTTGAATAAATCGTTGTATGGCTTACATTCATTGTTTGATCCAAATCAGGAAATCTCTTTAAACGCTTTGCTATTTGCTGAGGAGACCATAAACAACGGATCGCTTCAACAATAAATTTCCAGAGGATTGAATCGATTTTGAGTTTTCTGTGACCACGTCTACGTCTAGCGAAGGTGTTATCAGAAGCATATTGAGCTTGATAAACGTCATTGATGCTATTTCTTTTAAGCTCACGATAGATCGTACTAGGATGTCTTTTAATGAGTTCAGCAAATTTTCTGGGTGAAAAGCCTTCTTTTCTTGACTCAAGCATTAATGCAGTACGATCTTCAAAGTTAAGATGATGGTATGACAATTTTATATACTCCATAAACCCTTTAAATTAATTAGGTGGTTTATGTCGCACTTCAAGTTTTACTCTGCCAGTTATATATTATGGAGTGAACAGCAACAAAAAATCGTTGCAACAGGCGATGCGGTTATTGTGTGCGTGGATAAAATGACCCTGCAAAAAACCTCTATTCCAGAAAATATTAAAACCAAAATAAAAGCCTTAGAAAATTCAGTGGGAAATAATATTTAAATACAATTTAACTTTATATATTTTAAGGAGTCGTGTTAAAATATTGTAGTAAAATGAAAATTATTTATTGAATAAAAATTTTATTATAATATTATGAGCGAGTTTTCATAAGCATTATTAAAATGAAATTTCGGAGTTAAAGATTATGCCTGATATTAGTAATTTATCAGTTGAAGAGTTAAAGAAGCTTCAAGTAGAAGCTGAAGCACTGATTGCATCTAAAAAAGATCAAGCGATTGAAGATGCGTATAACCGTATTGTTGAAATTGCAGAAAATTTAGATTTAAGCGTTGAACAAATTCTTGAATTTGGTTTAAGCAAACGTAAAAAATCAACGCGTAAAGCGGTTGAGCCACGTTACCGTAGCAAAACCAATGCAGATGACACGTGGACTGGTCGTGGTAAACAACCACGTTGGTTAGTGGCTGAGTTAGAAAAAGGCGCGAAACTAGAAGACTTCTTAATTTAAGAACAATTCATGAAATCGTCATATCCTGAGTTCAGGATAATTAAACCAGGCAAATGCCTGGTTTTTTTATCTCTTTGAATTGGCTATGCAGAAAAAGTATGCATAATGTGTCTATAAAGAAAAATGTTTAAATGATGGAAAAAAATTGATGGATCGGTTGTGGTGGGATGATCAATAAAACTAATAATATTCGGTGGCTCATTTTTGCTGCGATCAGTTTTTTAATTTTCGTTATGCTGCAAGTGCCAGCAGCGTGGCTCATTACAAAGTTTTATAAAAATAACCAAATGCTACATAACGTCAGTGGCAATATTTGGCATGGGCAAGCAGATTGGACACGAGGAAATTTGAAAGGCTCGTTAAACTGGAACACACGCCCGTGGGACTTGATTTTATTACGCTTGGGTGCAAATGTTGAAATTCATAGTGGCAATACCAAACTGCAAGGTGTTATGGGGTATGGTTTTGGCAAAAGTATCAGCATCAAAAACTTAGAGGGTCAAATTGCCCCTGAAACTTTAAAAAGTTTTGCCGATTGGCAATGGCCAACGAATGCCATTCAATTAAAAGATGTGCAGTTTAAATATAAGCCACAACAGGGATTTAGTCAGTCATTAGGCGAGATGCAGTGGGCAGGTGGGGATTTATCCTTTAGCTTTGCACAGCGTCAAGAGTCAATGAATGTGCCTGCCATGTTAGCTCAATTAAAAGATGATAATGGCAAATTGTCGATTGATGTTCGAGATCAACGCGAACAAAAGATGATGAATTTATCACTTGAGCCAGACCTCATGTTGGATGTGCAATTAACCCAGCGCTTTTTGATGAATGTTGCTTCCTATGAAGGTAAGGCAGGATTAGATACGTATGTGATTAGTTCGCGTCAACCTCTATTGAGTGGGGTGAACTGATGGCTGACTATTTCGAAAAAATCCGCGAGATCAATTGGAAGCAAACAGATCGACTTGCACCTGTGGTCTTGGCTTTAATAATTTTGTACCTGTGCTGGAAGTTAGCCGCTTTATTTTGGTTATTGATTGCACCGCCACAAGCCATGCAGTTAGACCGAGTTGAATTGGGTTCACAGCAAACGCAAGTTCCTAATATTAGCTCTTTTGCCTTGTTTCAGGAAAACCGCAGTTCAGCAGCTGACGCGCAGTTAAATATGGTGTTACAAGGTGTGGTGGTTGGACAGCCAAGTCGCTACTCGTCGGCAGTGATTAAGGTCAATGAGAGTTCAGATCGCTACTTGGTTGGAGAAACCATTCAAGGTTCATCATATCAACTGGCTGAAGTTTATTGGGATAAGGTGATTTTAACGCAGGGTAATGGTGCACGGCGTGAATTAGCGTTCCAAGGTATTGAAAACGGATTAGATCAACCGATTGTCCCTACAGCCAATGCAACATCAGGCGGATCTTTGCAAAATAACAGCATGCAAAATGCAGCTAATCCTGCAAATTCAGGGCAAGGCACGACGCAGTCCGCGATTGGTCAGGCCGTACAACGCATGACAGAAAATCGTGAGCAATATCTGCAGGAAATGGGGGTGAATCCATCAGGTAATGGTGGGTTTGAGATTTCAAATCGAACACCTGCTGCCTTGAGAAATAAATTGGGTTTGCAACCGGGTGACCGCATTATGTCTTTAAATGGGCAGGCAGTCGGTGCAGGACAATCTGAGGCGCAATTATTAGAACAAGCCCGCCGTGAAGGGCAGGTGAAACTTGAAGTCAAACGTGGTGATCAAGTGATGACCATACAACAGGATTTTTAGTGATGTTTCATCACTTTATAGGGTTAGGAAACACAGGCGTATATGGCTTTATTTAATAATAACCGTTCAACTTTAGCTGCCTATGCCATGGTGCCCTTGGTTGCTATGGTCAGCACAGCAAGTTATGCACAAACATGGAAAATCAATTTACGTGATGCAGATCTTACGGCATTCATTAATGAAGTCGCAGATATCACGGGGAAAAATTTTGCAGTTGACCCACGGGTACGAGGAAATGTAACGGTTATTTCCAATAAGCCTTTAAATAAAAATGAAGTCTATGACCTGTTTCTCGGTGTATTGAATGTCAATGGCGTGGTGGCGATTCCATCGGGCAACACCATTAAACTGGTTCCAGACAGTAATGTAAAAAGCTCGGGCATTCCTTATGATGCGCGCCACCGTGCGTCTGGAGACCAAATTGTCACCCGAGTAATTTGGCTTGATAACACCAATGCCAACGACTTAATTCCAGCCCTACGTCCACTGATGCCGCAATTTGCACATTTGTCAGCAGTGGCGGGGACCAATGCGCTGATCGTCTCAGACCGTGCTAGTAATATTTACCAGCTCGAAACGATTATTCGTAATTTAGATGGAACGGGTCAAAATGATATCGAAGCCGTGACGCTGCAATCGAGTCAGGCCGAAGAAATGATTGGGCTGTTAGAGTCGATGAGTTCGACCGGCGCATCAAAAGACCCGAAAGGTTCACGAATTCGTATTATTGCGGACAATCGAACCAATCGTATTATCATTAAAGGTGATACAGCGACACGTAAGCGTATTCGTAAGATTATTGAGACCTTAGATGTGCCTGCTGCAGATCGATTGGGTGGATTGAAAGTTTTTCGTCTAAAGTATGCAAGTGCCAAAAACTTGTCAGAAATCTTACAAGGCTTGGTCACAGGGCAGGCCGTTTCGAGTACAAATTCATCGAATAGCTCAAATAGCAGCACGATGAACAGTTTAATGAATGATAGTAACAGTTCGAATTCACAGTCATTCAGTTCACAAAATAACACCAGTTCAGGTATTAACCTCAACAGTAATAACTCTTCCAATAATACGCAAAACGGTATCTCAAGCTTTAATGCCAATGGCGTGAGTATTATTGCTGATGCCACACAAAATGCACTGATTGTGAAAGCAGATCCGCAGCTCATGCGTGAAATTGAATCTGCGATTCAGCAGCTCGATATTCGTCGTCAGCAAGTGCTGATTGAAGCGGCGATTATTGAAGTCGAAGGCACGGATACCGATCAGCTCGGTGTGCAATGGGCGTTGGGTGATATCAGTAGTGGTATCGGCTTAATTAACTTTGATAACTTTGGTTCTAGTTTAAAGAATATTGCCGCAGGTTATTTAACTGGTGGCGCTGCGGGTGCAGGTAGCGCGGTGAGTGCGGGTACTTCTTTGGTCCTTGGTGACTATCGTGAAGGTAGTGATGGTTCACGCAAACTCTATGGTGCGATGGTTCAGGCCCTAAAAGAAAAAACCAAATCCAATTTATTATCTACACCGTCTATTGTGACGATGGATAACGAAGAAGCCTATATTGTGGTGGGTGAGAACGTTCCATTTGTGACAGGCTCGGTCACCACCAATGGTGGTACAGCCAATCCATATACATCGATTGAGCGTAAAGATGTCGGTGTTACTTTGAAAGTTGTGCCGCATATTGGCGACGGCGGTTCGGTGCGTTTAGAGGTCGAGCAAGAAGTTTCTGATGTAAAAGACAATAAAGGCCAAGCGTCGGATTTGGTTACGACTAAACGCGCGATCAAAACCTCGATCTTGGCAGAGCATGGTCAAACAATTGTGTTGGGTGGTTTGATCTCGGACAATACATTGCATGGACGTCAATCGGTTCCGGGGTTGGGGGCTATTCCTGTACTCGGCAAACTCTTTAGCTCGGAAGGAAAATCCAACAGTAAACGTAATTTGCTGATCTTTATTCATCCGACTATTGTTGGAAATTCTGCTGATGTGAAGAAAATGTCTCAGCAGCGCTACAGTCAGCTCTATAGTCTGCAACTGGCACTGGATAATGACGGTAATTTTGCGAAATTACCTGAAAATGTTGATGATGTGTATCAGCAGCGCATACCTGTTTCAAAGGGTATAGCACCAGCCCCTGTGTATAAGACGGTACCCACAGCACCACAAACGACACAGCCAGCGGCAGTGGTCTCCACGCCAGTCGCTATTGAGCCTGCAGTAAAGCGCCAAACCATTACTGTACCAAATGGCAAAGTAGCGGGCACGCCTTAGGTGAGACAGCAGGGTGGTTTAGCTTTAAAACCACAGCATGCTATGATGAAAAAAACGAGCAATAGAGAATTAACTTCATGACTTGGAAAATTCAAGCAATTTCTGGTGATTTAACAGGACAAGAAATTAGTATTGAGCGAGATATGTTGGTGGGGCGTCATCAACAAGCAGATATTGTTTTACAAGAATCTGATGTATCGCGTAAACATGCTGCCTTTGTACTGAAAGATCAGGCACTCTGGTTGCAAGATCTCAATTCATCTAATGGGACGTTTATTAATGATGTCCGTTTGACTGGTGAATCACTTTTAAAAGAAGGTGATATTGTACAGTTTGCCAGTGTGAAGTTTAGTTTATTGGCTCCAGCTAAAGCTGTTCAGATTCCAGCGGATATCGAACAAAGCGTTGAAGCATTGCAAACAGAAGAAATTACACCTGTTCAGCAGCCGTCTGAAGCTGTTGCAGTTTCTGAAAATGTGGCACAAGAGCCTGTAGTAAATGCGTCTGAGACTGTGACACAAGAGCCTATCGTTAAAACTGCAGCACAACAAATGAATGATCAAGGTATGCCAGAGTTGAAAGAGCGTGATGGTTCAGTTCAATTGACTCGTGATGGTATGCCGACCAATGTGGGTGTGCCTAAACCTGCGCCAATTCCTGAGGGAATTGACATTACTGCTGCTCCGAAAAATGAGGCATGTGATGTAGAAATTCCAGCGACATGTGTAGAGCAAGAACGTGAAGCACAAAAAAATGCCTCTGTGGGCTTAATCTCAGTCATTGTTTTAATCATTCTTGCAATTATTGCATGGGTGTTGTTTAAATAAACCGAGACATTCCTCGAAAGGCATGCATGGGCATGCCTTTTTTATGGGGAAAATTTACAAAAAAATAGAGGGACATTATGTTTGAAGTTCGTTTAGCAGAACGCCAAATGATTTTATTTGATCTGGATGGAACGCTAGTCGATTCAGCATCTGACTTACATCGTGCGATGAATATGAGTCTAAATACGTTGCAATTACCTTTGGTCACAGAAGAGCAAGTACGAAACTGGATTGGGAAAGGGACTTCATTATTTTGTCATAGCGTACTTGAATATTTGACCGGGAAAGTGGATGCCGCACAGCACCACCTTTTATTGGAAACTTTTCTAAAGATTTACAATGCAGATCCTTGTGTCTTGACGCAGCCCTTTGACGGCATTCTAGCGTTCTTGGATTGGGCAAAAGCAGAAGAGAAAATTCTGATTTGTGTGACCAATAAACCAGAGCAACCTGCACGCAGTATTGTGCAGGCACTAGGTATGCATGAATACTTTGATGATGTGATTGGCGGAGATCGTTTTGAAGAGCGTAAACCACATCCCAAGCAGCTAGAGTATTGTGCGGAGCATTATGCCTTGCCGAAACAGCAAATTTTGATGGTGGGTGATTCTGTCAATGATGTAGAGGCAGCACGTCGTGCGGGTATTGATTGTATTGTGGTTAGCTATGGCTATAATCATGGTGAAAATATTCGAGATTGTCAGCCGCAGCATGTGGTCGATAACTTAAAAGAATTATTGGGTTGAAATAAGTAGGGTTAAGGAAGTGAAAATGAGCAAGTGTGTAGGTTTTCGATGGCGTCACTCAATCAGCATGAGAAGAAATTAACTGAAATTGACCACGCGAAATATAGAGAAACCGAGATGACTACACAAACTCAATTTGAACAACTCAAAGCTGCTGGATATAACTTGATTCCAGTCTATCGTCAGCGCTTGGCAGATACAGAAACTCCGCTGTCTGTCTTTGCGCGATTAAAACAACATAAACAAGCCTATTTATTTGAATCTGTAGAGGGTGGCGAAAACTGGGCGCGTTACTCAATAATTGGTTTGGGTGAGTCAACCGTATTTTCGTGTAATGAAGGGCAGTTGACCGTTCAGCATGTTGATGGCTCGATTGAAAAACAACAATGCACTGACCCATTTCAATACATCCGTGACTTCCAAGCACAATATAAGGTGCCTACACAGCAAGATTTGCCTGCATTACCAAGCTTTACCGGCGGATTGGTTGGATACTTTGGTTATGACGCTGTGCGTTATATCGAACCGAAGCTCAATAATGTGCCAGAAGCTGACCCAGTCGGGATTCCAGATATTTGGATGATGCTGTCTAAAACCGTCATCGTCTTTGATAACCTCAAAGATACCTTATTCTTAATTGTGCATGCCGATGTAAATGATGCTGAGGCCTATACCCAAGCGCAGCAACAATTGGATGAGCTAGAAGAACTTTTGGCAACCCCAATTGCACTCAAAGCAAATAAGCATACTGCACCACAGTTTGAATCCATCACTGGGCACGACAACTTTATTGACTCTATTGCAAAAGTAAAAGAGTACATTAAAGCCGGTGATGTGATGCAGGTTGTGCCGGGCCATCGTATGGTATCCGATTTTGATGGTGAGCCTTTGCAGGTCTATCGTGCACTACGTCACCTCAATCCATCTCCATATTTGTTCTTGGTGCAAGGGCAAACACTTGAGAATGACATTCCCTTTCATATCGTCGGTTCATCACCTGAAATTTTGTCCCGCCTAGAAAATGGTGTAGCAACAGTTCGTCCTTTGGCGGGCACGCGACCACGGGGTAAAACCAAAGAAGAAGATTTAGCACTTGAAAAAGATTTGCTATCTGATGAAAAAGAAATTGCAGAGCATTTGATGTTGATCGATTTGGGTCGAAATGATGTTGGACGTGTTTCTAAAATCGGTAAAGTTCACGTGACTGATCAAATGGTGATCGAACGTTATTCGCATGTCATGCACATTGTGTCAAATGTACAAGGTGAAGTACGTGATGATGTCGATGCTTTGGATGTTTTTAAGGCAACATTCCCTGCGGGTACGCTTTCAGGCGCACCAAAAATCCGCGCTATGGAAATTATTGACGAAGTTGAACCAGTAAAACGTGGAATTTTTGGTGGTGCTGTTGGTTATTTAGGCTGGCATGGGGAAATGGACATGTCGATTGCGATTCGTACCTGTGTAATTCGAGAAAATAAGGTCTATGTTCAAGCTGGAGCAGGGGTAGTTTATGACTCAAATCCTGAATCAGAGTGGAATGAAACCCAAATAAAAGCTCGCGCAGTGATCAAAGCGGTTGAATTATCATCAAATGGATTGATTTTATGAGTTTTTCACGTTTTTTTTAGAAAAAACACTTGCAAGGATTTCAAGATTTGCTAAACTGCACACCGTTCCGATACGAAACGTACGAAACACTAAGAAACGCCGGCATAGCTCAGTTGGTAGAGCAACTGACTTGTAATCAGTAGGTCCACAGTTCGAATCCGTGTGCCGGCACCATCTTAGAAAGTTTGAGAGTGAGTAGAAAGAACGACACTGAAGTAAGTGTAAAATGGTGAGGTTCCCGAGCGGTCAAAGGGGGCGGACTGTAACTCCGCTACGAAAGTTTCGAAGGTTCGAATCCTTCCCTCACCACCAATTTTAAGACTTCAATAAGTGGTTTGTACCAACATCGTGCGGGAGTAGCTCAGTTGGTAGAGCGGTAGCCTTCCAAGCTACATGTCGCGAGTTCGACCCTCGTCTCCCGCTCCATATCTATTGAAGTGCTTATATTTGCTCTTATAGCTCAGTGGTAGAGCACTCCCTTGGTAAGGGAGAGGTCTCGAGTTCAAATCTCGATAAGAGCTCCAGATTTTACAGTTTAGCAACTTTAAATGTTGCACAAGATTCCAGAAGCAGGCTTTTTAGTCTGCTTTTCAAGTATTGGGTGTTTATTTTTTTAGGCGATATGTCGGAGCTGGGTTTTACTCAGAATTGTGTTCGACGTAAACGAGGAAGAAAAGCATGGCTAAGGCTAAGTTTGAACGTAATAAGCCACACGTTAACGTGGGCACAATCGGTCACGTTGACCATGGTAAAACGACTTTAACAGCTGCAATTGCAACTGTATGTGCAAAAAAATTCGGCGGTGAAGCGAAAGATTACGCTGCAATCGACTCTGCACCAGAAGAAAAAGCACGTGGTATTACAATTAATACTTCACACGTAGAATACGATTCTCCAATCCGTCACTACGCTCACGTAGACTGCCCAGGTCACGCCGATTATGTTAAAAACATGATTACTGGTGCTGCGCAAATGGATGGTGCGATCCTTGTATGTGCTGCGACTGATGGTCCAATGCCACAAACTCGTGAACACATCCTTCTTTCTCGTCAGGTAGGTGTACCTTACATCGTTGTATTCTTAAACAAATGCGACCTTGTGGATGATGAAGAACTTCTTGAATTAGTAGAAATGGAAGTTCGTGAACTTCTTTCTACTTATGACTTCCCAGGCGACGACACTCCAGTAATCCGTGGTTCTGCTCTTGCGGCGCTTAACGGTGAAGCTGGTCAATACGGCGAAGACGCTGTAGTTGCTCTTGTTGAAGCTCTTGACTCTTACATTCCAGAGCCAGAACGTGCTATCGACCTTGCATTCCTTATGCCAATCGAAGATGTATTCTCAATTTCAGGTCGTGGTACAGTAGTAACTGGCCGTGTTGAAACTGGTATCGTGAAAGTAGGCGAAGAAGTTGAAATCGTTGGTATTAAAGATACAGTTAAAACAACTGTAACTGGCGTAGAAATGTTCCGTAAACTTCTTGACGAAGGTCGTGCGGGCGAGAACTGTGGTGTTCTTCTACGTGGTACTAAACGTGAAGACGTTCAACGTGGTCAAGTACTTGCTAAACCAGGTACAATCAAACCGCATACTAAATTCGACGCAGAAGTATACGTACTTTCTAAAGACGAAGGTGGTCGTCATACTCCATTCCTTAACGGTTACCGTCCACAGTTCTACTTCCGTACAACTGACGTAACTGGTGCGATCGCGCTTAAAGAAGGCGTAGAAATGGTTATGCCTGGTGACAATGTAGAAATGTCAGTAGAATTAATCCACCCAATCGCAATGGACGCTGGCTTACGCTTCGCGATCCGTGAAGGTGGTCGTACAGTTGGTGCGGGTGTTGTTTCTAAAGTAACTGCATAATATAATACAGTTATCTTTGTACAGATCGAGAGTTTCGACTCTCGATTTGCTCTGCAGGTCAGTAGTTCAATTGGTAGAGCGTCGGTCTCCAAAACCGAATGTTGGGGGTTCGAGTCCCTCCTGGCCTGCCAAATTTTTTTAAAAAGAAGCTTGATGCTGGCTCAACTGGTCATATAATAAGTCGCGAATCCTACGACGAGTACAAAAATGTCGAATGATAAATCGCGTGACGCATTAAGCGACGCGCCAATTCCTCAAAGAAATAATCCTGCTGAAGTTGTTAATTCTGGTTCCCCTTTAGACTATGTTCTGTGGGTTATCGCGTTGATTTTACTCGGTAGTTCTATGATGGTGAATCAACATTTGCCAGCATACTGGGCACCAGCGAATGATGTCTGGGTCCGTGTTGGGGTAATTTTGGCTTGTATCATCGTGGCTTTAGGTTTATTATACGCCACCCATCAAGGCAAAGGCTTTGTTCGATTGTTGAAAGATGCTCGAATTGAGTTACGTCGAGTGACTTGGCCAACCAAGCAAGAGACCATGACCACATCTTGGCAGGTACTTGCGGTAGTCTTAGTGGCATCTATTTTATTATGGTGCTTTGACTATGCTTTGAGCTGGTTAATGAAGTTTATTATCGGGTAAGAGAGCTATGAAACGTTGGTACATTATTCATGCCTATTCAGGCTATGAAAAACAAGTGTTACGCTCACTTAATGATCGAATCCAGCGTAGCGCTGTAGCCGATAGCTTTGGTGAAGTCCTTGTCCCTACTGAAGAAGTAGTGGAAATGAAGGATGGTAAGAAACGTAAATCTGAGCGTAAATTCTTTCCAGGCTATGTATTAGTCGAGATGGAAATGAATGATGAAACTTGGCACATTGTTAAAGAATGTCCAAAAGTATTAGGTTTCATTGGTGGTACTGCAGAAAAACCTGCACCAATTACGCAAAAAGAAGCTGATGCGATTCTTGCACGTGTACGCAATACTGGCGAAGCACCTCGTCCTAAGACGATGTTTGAACCAGGTGAAGAATTACTCGTAATTGACGGTCCATTCACCGATTTTAAAGGCGTGGTGGAAGAAGTTCTATACGATAAGTCACGTTTAACGTTGACGATTAATGTATTTAATCGACCAACTCAGGTTGAGCTGGAATTTCGCCAAGTCGAAAAATCGGTTTAATTTAACTTGGTTGATAAACGCCCGATTTGTTATGAGTCGGGCATTGTTGTTGTAACGGTATCGTTACTTATATGTATGGGGAGCCTAGCGGCGTTAGTACCCAGAGGTAATTGAAATGGCTAAGAAGATTGACGGCTATATCAAGCTGCAAGTTCCAGCTGGTAAAGCAAATCCATCTCCACCGATTGGTCCTGCACTAGGTCAACGTGGTGTTAACATCATGGCATTCTGTAAAGAATTCAATGCTGCGACACAAAAAGTTGAAGCTGGTCTTCCAATTCCAGTAGTGATCACTGTGTACAACGACAAGTCGTTCACATTCATCATGAAAACTCCTCCTGCTGCGATTCTTCTTAAGAAAGCTGCGGGCATCCAAAAGGGTTCAGCTGTACCTAACAAAACTAAAGTTGGTAAGTTGACTCGCGCTCAATTAGAAGAAATTGCGACTACTAAAGAACCAGATCTTACTGGTGCTGATTTAGACGCACGTGTACGTACCATTGCTGGTTCTGCGCGTTCTATGGGCTTGGAAGTGGAGCTATAAGACATGGCTAAATTAACTAAACGTCAAAAAGCCATTGTTGCTGCTGTTGAAGCTAACAAAGTTTACACTTTGGAAGAAGCAGTTGCAGTTCTTAACGGCCTTCCAGCAGTAAAATTCAAAGAATCTTTGGATGTTGCTGTAAACCTAGGTGTTGATCCTCGTAAATCTGACCAAGTTGTTCGTGGCGCGACTACACTTCCTGCAGGTACTGGTAAAACTGTACGTGTAGCTGTGTTTGCTCAAGGCGCTGCTGCTGAAGCTGCTAAAGCTGAAGGCGCGGACGTTGTTGGTTTTGATGACCTTGCTGAAAGCATCCAAGCGGGTAACCTTGACTTTGATGTAGTAATTGCAGCTCCGGATGCAATGCGCGTTGTTGGTAAGTTAGGTACGATTCTTGGTCCACGTGGCTTAATGCCAAACCCTAAAGTGGGTACTGTAACTCCTGACGTAGCTTCTGCTGTTAAAAACGCGAAAGCTGGTCAAGCACGTTACCGTGTAGACAAAGCGGGTATTATCCACGCTGCGATCGGTCAAGTAGGTTTCACTGCTGAAGCTGTTCGTTCAAACGTTGAAGCTCTTGTAGCTGACCTTAAGAAAGCAAAACCTGCTACTTCTAAAGGTGTTTACATCCAAAAGATCACTTTAAGCTCAACTATGGGTCCTGGTCTTGTTGTTGATGTAGCAAACGTTTCTAAATAAGTTTCGACTTATTACAGAATTTTAAAGCCCTGAGTAAAAATCAAAGCGCTGCTTTGATTTTTACGCAAGAAAAGATATTTGCTTCACTCGAAGCATAGTTTCTCGTCTTGCGGGTCGGCAAAGCGGTACTTTGCTGATCGCCCCTCAGGCAAACTTTGAATTGATAAATTTAGATTTATCAGCGTCAAAGACCTCAGGCGAGGGGAGTTTTATGCTTTCTTCTTAATAGCCCAGCCTGAGTAGACGCGGTGGTGTGATTTGTTCCTCCTCCGCGTGTTGGTTCAGTGATGAGCTAACGAATTGGGAGTGCATCTGTATAGGTGCATAAATCACCGTTAGGAGGTTTTACAATGGCTCTTCTTATCGAAGGCAAAAAACAGATCGTAGCTGAAGTAACTGAAGTTGCTTCTACTGCGTATGCTGCTGTTGTTGCTGACTACCAAGGTTTAACTGTTGAGCAATTAACTGCTCTACGTGTTGAAGCTCGTAAACTAGGTGTTGCTACTCGTGTAGTTCGTAACACTTTGGCTAAACGTGCTCTTCAAGATACTCAATTCAATATCTTGAGCGACAACCTTGTTGGCCCAACAATCTTAGCTTTCTCAACTTCTGAAGACGACATGGGCGCAGCTGCTCGTTTGTTCGAAGAATTTGCTAAAACTAATAAAGCATTTGAACTTAAAGCTGCTGCATTTGACGGTAAAGTTTATCAAGGTGCTGAAGTTAGCGTTATCGCGAACCTTCCAAACCAAGAAAAAGCGCTTACTATGCTTGCAAACGTTCTTCAAGCTCCTATTTCGAAATTGGGTCGCCTTATTACTGCGCTCAAAGAGAAAAACGAGTCAGAAGCTGCTTAAGCTTAAATCAATTTACACACCATTCAATACCCATTTGGAGTTACTCTCATGGCTTTAACAAACGAAGAAATCTTAAACGCAGTTGCTGAAAAAACTGTTCTTGAACTTGTTGAACTTATTTCTGCTTTCGAAGAAAAATTCAACGTATCTGCTGCTGCTGTAGCAGTTGCTGCTGCTCCTGGCGCTGCTGGTGCTGCTGCTGAAGAACAATCAGAATTCAACGTTGAGTTGACTTCTTTCGGTGCTAACAAAGTTGCTGTAATTAAAGCAGTTCGTGAAGCTACTGGCCTTGGTCTTAAAGAAGCTAAAGATCTTGTTGAAAGCGCTCCTTCAGTTCTTAAAGAAGGCGTTTCTAAAGAAGAAGGCGAAGAACTTAAGAAAAAACTTGAAGAAGCTGGTGCTACAGTTACACTTAAGTAATCTTAAGGGGGGTCGATTTTTTTATAATCGGCTCCAAAAAATGGCTGATGGCCCTTGGGTCATCAGCCTTTTTGCGTTACAATAATCGGCTCGATTTTTGTTTGCATGATATAAAAATCATACAAATTAAAAATAATTTATAAAACCAAACGCTTACCAATATTTTTCAGTAAAAAAATATTGTTAAGCGTTTTAATACCACTAAAAATTGCAGCATTTGTGAAAGTGGTGGCCATATCGGCCTGCGTAATTCCTTCTAAGTTCGTTCTGCAGGCGGACTTAGTTTACTTTCCGAGGACTCCAGATGGCATACTCATATACCGAAAAGAAACGGATCCGTAAGAATTTTGGTAAATTGCCCAAGGTAATGGATGTTCCGTACTTGCTCGCGATTCAAGTCGACTCGTACCGAACTTTCCTTCAAGACGGCAAAACTCCAAAAAACCGCGAAGATATCGGTCTCCAAGCCGCATTTCGTTCAGTTTTTCCTATTGAAAGTTATTCTGGCAATGCTGCTTTAGAATTTGTTGAGTATAGTCTTGGTAAGCCTGAATTTGATGTGCGCGAATGTATTCTTCGTGGCTCAACTTATGCGGCGCCAATGCGTGTAAAAATTCGTCTGATCATTAAAGATCGCGAAACTAAAACAATCAAAGATGTGCGTGAGCAAGAAGTCTACATGGGTGAAATGCCACTTATGACAGACAATGGTACCTTTGTAATCAATGGTACTGAGCGTGTAATCGTATCTCAATTACACCGTTCACCAGGTGTATTCTTTGACCACGATAAAGGCAAAACTCACTCTAGCGGTAAAGTTCTTTATTCTGCTCGTATCATTCCTTACCGTGGTTCATGGCTAGACTTTGAATTCGATGCAAAAGATCTTGTATATGTTCGTATTGACCGTCGTCGTAAATTACTTGCGACTGTTGTGCTTCGTGCCTTGGGTTATAACAACGAACAAATCCTAGACATGTTCTACGAAAAAGTACCTGTATATCTTGATATGGGTAGCTATCAAATTGACTTGGTTCCAGAACGTCTACGTGGCGAAATGGCACAGTTTGATATCGTGGGTACAGACGGTAAAACAATTGTTGAACAAGGTAAACGTATTAACGCGCGCCATGTTCGTCAAATGGAAGCAGCAGGTCTTGAAAAACTTTCTGTTCCTGATGAATACCTATATGAACGTATTGTTGCTGAAGATGTAACGTTACGTGATGGCGAAGTTGTTGCGGCAAATACCGTGCTTAGCCATGAAATTATGGTGAAATTGGCTGAAGGCGGCGTTAAACAATTCAACGTACTTTATACCAATGATATCGACCGTGGTCCATTCATTGCGGATTCTTTACGTGCAGATACTACAACTGGTCGTGAAGAAGCACTTGTAGAAATCTACAAAGTGATGCGTCCAGGTGAGCCACCAACAAAAGAAGCTGCTGAAAACTTATTCAACAACTTGTTCTTCTCTTCTGAACGTTATGATTTATCACCAGTAGGTCGTATGAAGTTCAACCGTCGTTTGGGTCGTCCTTACGAAGTGGGTACGGATCAGAAGTCTCGTGAAGTTGAAGGCATTCTTTCGAACGAAGACATCACTGATGTATTGAAAACATTAGTTGAAATCCGTAACGGTAAAGGTGAAGTCGACGATATCGATCACTTGGGTAACCGTCGTGTTCGTTCTGTTGGTGAAATGACAGAAAACCAATTCCGTGTTGGTCTAGTTCGTGTTGAACGTGCTGTTAAAGAACGTTTATCTCAAGCTGAAACTGATAACTTGTCTCCGCAAGATTTAATCAATGCGAAACCAGTTGCTGCTGCAATCAAAGAATTCTTTGGTTCAAGCCAGTTGTCTCAGTTCATGGACCAAAACAACCCGTTGTCTGAAATTACACACAAACGTCGTGTATCAGCATTGGGCCCAGGTGGTTTGACTCGTGAACGTGCGGGCTTCGAAGTACGTGACGTACATCAAACTCACTACGGTCGTGTATGTCCAATCGAGACTCCTGAAGGTCCAAACATTGGTTTGATCAACTCACTTTCTGTTTATGCGAAATGTAATAACTTCGGTTTCTTGGAAACTCCATACCGTAAAGTTGTTGATGGTCGTGTAACGGATGACGTTGAATACCTTTCTGCGATTGAAGAAGTAGGTACTGTGATTGCACAGGCCGATTCTGGTATCGATAAAGACGGTAACTTAACTGAAGAATTCGTATCTGTACGTCACCAAGGTGAATTCGTACGTATTCCACCAGAAAAAGTAACGCATATGGATGTATCTGCTCAGCAGGTTGTATCTGTAGCGGCATCACTTATTCCGTTCCTTGAACACGATGATGCCAACCGTGCATTGATGGGTTCAAACATGCAGCGTCAGGCTGTTCCTACATTACGTGCTGACAAACCGCTTGTTGGTACAGGTATGGAAGCAAACGTAGCGCATGACTCGGGTGTGTGTGTACTTGCGAAACGTGGTGGTCGTATTGAATTCGTTGATGCTTCTCGTGTCGTTATTCGTGTAAACGAAGAAGAGATGGTGGCAGGCGAAGCAGGTGTAGATATCTACAACCTGATCAAATACACACGTTCGAACCAAAATACATGTATCAACCAAAACGTTGTTGTACGTTTAGGTGATAAAGTTGCACGTGGTGACGTTCTTGCTGATGGTCCATCAACAGATGGCGGTGAATTGGCATTGGGTCAAAACATGCGTGTAGCGTTCATGACTTGGAACGGTTACAACTACGAAGACTCGATCTTACTATCAGAGCGTGTACTTCAAGAAGATCGTTTAACGTCTATCCACATCCAAGAGCTTTCATGTGTTGCACGTGATACCAAATTGGGTGCTGAAGAAATTACAGCGGATATCCCGAACGTGGGTGAAGCTGCACTTTCTAAATTGGATGAATCAGGTATCGTTTATATCGGTGCTGAAGTAACTGCTGGTGACATTCTTGTAGGTAAAGTAACGCCTAAAGGTGAAACTCAGTTAACTCCGGAAGAAAAATTGCTTCGCGCAATCTTCGGTGAAAAAGCGGCTGACGTAAAAGACTCTTCATTACGTGTATCTTCATCTGTGAAAGGTACTGTAATTGACGTTCAAGTATTTACACGTGACGGTCTTGAAAAAGACGAACGTGCTCAAGCAATTGAGAAAGCACAACTTGATGCTTACCGTAAAGACTTGAAAGAAGAATACAAAATCTTCGAAGAAGCGGCTCGTGAACGTATTGTTCGTCTATTGAAAGGTCAAGAATCTAACGGTGGCGGTACAACTAAACGCGGTGACAAATTAACTGAAGAGTTATTGTCTGGTCTTGAGTTGGTTGATCTTATTGAAATCCAACCAGTCGACGAAGCGATTGCTGAACGTTTAACTCAAATTCAAGTGTTCTTGAAAGAGAAGAGCCTTGAAATTGACGAGAAATTTGCAGAGAAAAAACGCAAACTTTCTACAGGCGATGAACTGACAACTGGCGTATTGAAAGTTGTTAAAGTTTACTTGGCTGTAAAACGTCGCATCCAACCGGGTGATAAAATGGCGGGTCGTCACGGTAACAAAGGTGTTGTATCTAACATCTTACCTGTAGAAGACATGCCACACGATGCAAACGGTGTTCCAGTTGATGTTGTACTTAACCCACTGGGTGTACCATCACGTATGAACGTGGGTCAGATTCTTGAAACTCACTTAGGTATGGCAGCTAAAGGTCTTGGCGATCAAATCGACAAGATGATGAAAGAGCAACGTACTGTACTTGAGCTTCGTGATTTCTTAGACAAGATTTACAACAAAGTTGGTGGCGAACAAGAAGATCTTGATAGCTTGACTGATGAAGAAATCTTGGTGCTTTCAGGTAACTTGCGTAAAGGTGTTCCTTTAGCAACACCAGTATTTGATGGTGCTGAAGAATCACAAATTAAAGAATTGTTAGAACTTGGTGGCATT
This sequence comes from Acinetobacter sp. YH12218, assembly GCF_013417925.1. NCBI lineage: Bacteria > Pseudomonadati > Pseudomonadota > Gammaproteobacteria > Moraxellales > Moraxellaceae > Acinetobacter > Acinetobacter sp. YH12218. The sequence continues at coordinate 15,780 of NZ_VPDB01000030.1, read as the reverse complement.
TCACGTACTGGTCAAACAGTATTGTATGATGGTCGTACAGGTGAACGTTTTGACCGTCCAGTAACTGTAGGTTACATGTACATGTTGAAACTGAACCACTTGGTTGACGACAAGATGCATGCGCGTTCTACTGGTTCTTACTCTCTAGTAACTCAACAGCCGCTTGGTGGTAAAGCACAATTCGGTGGTCAGCGTTTCGGTGAGATGGAAGTATGGGCACTCGAAGCTTACGGTGCAGCATACACACTTCAAGAAATGCTTACTGTGAAGTCGGATGACGTTGAAGGTCGTACCCGTATCTATAAGAACATTGTAGATGGTAACCATTACATGGACCCAGGTATGCCTGAATCGTTCAACGTATTGACCAAAGAGATCCGTTCTTTAGGTATCAACATTGAACTGAAAAATGGTGACTAATTAGCTCCATTGAATCTCCCTTGCGAAGCAGTGCTTCTCACCTCTTTAATCAAGAGGGGCAAGGGGGATTTCTCAGTTAAAAAACAATATTTGTGACCCAGTTGTGAAGTGAAAATCTCCACAACACACGGAGAAAAAAATTGAAAGACTTGCTCGATATCATGCGCAAAAAGACGGATTCAGACGGTCATGCTCCTGTAGAGTTTGATCGCATCCGTATTGGTCTTGCGTCACCAGAAATGATTAAGTCGTGGTCTCATGGTGAAGTTAAAAAGCCTGAAACCATTAACTACCGTACGTTCAAACCTGAACGTGATGGTTTATTCTGTGCCAAAATCTTTGGTCCAGTAAAAGATTACGAATGCTTGTGTGGTAAATACAAGCGTATGAAATACAAGGGCGTCATTTGTGAAAAATGTGGCGTTGAAGTAACAACTGCAAAAGTACGTCGTGAGCGTATGGGTCATATTGACCTTGCTTCTCCAGTTGCGCATATTTGGTTCTTAAAATCACTTCCTAGCCGTATTGGTCTGCTTTTAGACATGACTTTACGTGATATCGAACGTGTATTGTATTTCGAATCATACGTTGTAACTGACCCAGGTATGACTCCACTTGAGAAATACCAACTTCTAAACGATGAAGAATACTTCACTGCTTTAGAAGAACACGGTGATGAATTCACTGCGAAAATGGGTGCAGAAGCAGTTCAAGATTTGTTGAAAGACATCGATCTTGAAGCTGAAATTTCACGTCTTCGTGAAGAGATTCCAAATACAACTTCAGAAACGAAGCTTAAAAAAGCTTCTAAACGTCTGAAATTGATGGAAGCGTTCAAAGAGTCGAACAACAAACCAGAATGGATGGTGATGAATGTACTTCCAGTACTTCCACCTGATCTTCGTCCGTTGGTTCCTCTAGAAGGTGGTCGTTTTGCGACTTCTGACTTGAACGATCTTTACCGTCGTGTAATCAACCGTAACAACCGTTTAAAACGTCTTTTAGACCTTGCAGCACCAGACATTATCGTACGTAACGAAAAACGTATGTTACAAGAGTCTGTAGATGCATTGCTTGATAACGGTCGTCGTGGTCGCGCAATTACCGGTTCGAACAAACGTCCTCTTAAATCTTTGGCAGACATGATCAAAGGTAAACAAGGTCGTTTCCGTCAAAACTTATTGGGTAAACGTGTCGATTACTCTGGTCGTTCGGTAATTACTGTAGGTCCAACTTTACGTCTGCACCAATGTGGTCTTCCGAAAAAAATGGCGCTTGAATTATTCAAACCATTCATTTTCGCGAAACTACAAGCGTCTGGCCAAGCGACAACCATTAAAGCTGCGAAGAAAATGGTTGAGCGTGAAACTCCAGAAGTTTGGGACGTACTTGCTCACGTAATTCGTCAACATCCAGTGATGTTGAACCGTGCGCCTACACTTCACCGTTTGGGTCTTCAAGCATTTGAACCAACCCTGATTGAAGGTAAAGCAATCCGTCTTCATCCGTTAGTTTGTGCGGCATTTAACGCCGACTTCGACGGTGACCAAATGGCGGTACACGTACCATTAACACTTGAAGCTCAGTTAGAAGCTCGTGCGTTAATGATGTCAACAAACAACATTCTTTCTCCTGCGAACGGTGAGCCAATCATCGTACCTTCTCAGGACGTTGTCTTAGGCTTGTACTACATCACTCGTGATGCGATCAATGCCAAAGGTGAAGGCATGGTGTTTGCGGATACTGACGAAGTAAACCGTGCACTTGCAACAGGTCAAGTTGATTTACACGCTCGCGTAAAAGCACGTGTACACCAAACTGTCATTGACGAAAATGGTAACCGTGAACAACAAACCATTGTTGTAGACACAACTCCAGGTCGTTGTTTACTTTGGGAAGTTGTACCTGAAGGTATGGATTTCCAACAAATCAACGTTGAGATGACTAAAAAGAACATCTCTAAATTGATCAACTCTTGCTACCGTAAATTAGGTCTAAAAGATACTGTTATCTTCGCTGACCAATTGATGTACTTGGGCTTCCGTCAAGCGACTCACTCAGGTGTGTCTGTTGGTATGGAAGACATGTTGATTCCGCCACAAAAACAAGCAATTATCGAAAAAGCTGAAGTTGAAGTTCGCGAAATTGAACAACAATTCGAGCAAGGTTTCGTAACTGCCGGCGAACGTTATAACAAAGTTGTCGATATTTGGGCACGTACAAACGACCAAGTAGCGAAAGCGATGATGGACAACTTGTCTTTCACAACTGTTAAAAACAAACAGGGTGAAGACGAGAAACAAAAATCATTCAACTCGATCTATATGATGTCTGACTCAGGTGCCCGTGGTTCGGCAGCTCAGATTCGTCAGTTAGCGGGTATGCGTGGTTTGATGGCGAAACCAGATGGTTCGATCATTGAAACACCAATTAAAGCGAACTTCCGTGAAGGTTTGACCGTACTTCAGTACTTCATTTCAACACACGGTGCACGTAAAGGTTTGGCCGATACTGCATTGAAAACTGCGAACTCAGGTTACTTGACTCGTCGTTTGGTTGACGTTGCACAAGACTTGGTAATTACTGAGCCAGATTGTGGTACTTTCGACGGTCTTGTAATGACTCCGTTCATTCAAGGTGGCGATGTCATCGAGAACTTAGGTACTCGAGTATTGGGTCGTGTACTTGCTGAAGATGCGAAGAAACCAGGTTCGGATGATGTGATTCTTCCACGTAATACTTTAATCGACGAAAAACTTGCAAACTACTTAGAAGAGCAAGGTGTCGATGAAGTGAAAGTACGTTCAGTTGTAAACTGTGAATCTACTTTCGGTGTATGTGCGAAATGTTACGGTCGTGACCTTGCTCGCGGTCACTTGGTGAATCCAGGTGAATCTGTGGGTGTAATGGCTGCTCAATCAATTGGCGAGCCAGGTACACAGTTAACAATGCGTACGTTCCACGTAGGTGGTGCTGCGAGCCGAACTTCTGCTGCTAACAGCGTACAAGTTCGTAACAAAGGTACAGTACGTTTCCACAATGTGAAAACAGTACAACACGCTAAAGGTCACTTGGTATCAACTTCACGTTCAGGTGAAATCGGTATCGCAGATGACATCGGTCGTGAACGCGAACGTTACAAAATTCCATACGGTGCTTCAATCATCATTAAAGATGGCGAAGCTGTGGAAGCTGGCGGTATCGTAGCGACTTGGGATCCGCATACACATCCACTTGTTACCGAAGTTGCAGGTAAAGTGCGTTTCAGCCAAATCGCTGATGGCGTAACTGTGACATCGAAAACTGATGATGCAACAGGTATGACGACTATTGAGGTACTTCCAGTAACTTCACGTCCAGCATCTGGTAAAGATATGCGTCCAGCTGTTGTATTGGATACAACAGATGGCGGCGAACAGTTCTACTTCCTACCACAAAACACGATTCTGACTGTGCGCGATGGCGAAACAATTGGTGTCGGTGATGTTATTGGTCGTGTGCCACAAGAATCTTCACGTACTCGTGATATTACCGGTGGTCTTCCACGCGTAGCTGACTTGTTCGAAGCACGTAAACCGAAAGAACACGCGATCCTTGCTGAAATTTCAGGTATCGTAAGCTTCGGTAAAGAGACCAAAGGTAAGAACCGTCTTGTGATTACTCCGGATGATGGCTCTGAAATTTACGAAGAGCTAATTCCGAAATGGCGTACGATTAACGTGTTCGAAGGCGAACATGTAAACCGTGGTGAAACCATTTCTGATGGTCCGCAAAATCCACACGACATCTTACGTTTGAAAGGCGAAGTTGCACTGACAAATTACATCGTGAACGAAGTTCAGGACGTATACCGTCTGCAAGGTGTAAAAATCAACGACAAGCACATTGAAGTGATCGTACGTCAAATGCTTCGTAAAGTTGAAATCACTGACGGTGGTGATACAAGCTTCATCAAAGGCGAGCAAGTGGAATACATCCGCGTTGTTCAAGAAAACCAAGCTGTGGCAGCTCAGAACAAGTTCCCAGCGAAGTTTGAACGTCAATTGATGGGTATTACCAAAGCGTCGCTTTCTACTGACTCGTTCATTTCTGCTGCATCGTTCCAGGAAACAACTCGTGTGTTAACTGAAGCTGCTGTAACAGGTAAAGAAGATGAATTACGTGGTCTGAAAGAAAACGTGGTTGTAGGCCGTCTGATCCCAGCGGGTACAGGTTTGGCATACCACTTAGAACGTCGTCGTCAAGAGTCTGAAGCTGCAGAGCTTGAGCTTCACAATGACTTCTCTGATGTAGATCAAGCGTTAAGCCAAGCATTTAGCGATGAATTTAACGGTCTTTAATTAGCCCTTAAATCATTCCAAAAAAGCCACCTTCGGGTGGCTTTTTTTATGTGGATGAATTGAAAATTAAAGCTTTCCTAATATTGAAATATTTCCTATAGTAAAAATAGAACATAACAAATCTCTTGATTTTTAAACTTAAACATAACGGGGTCTTTTGATGAAATTCACACAGCAATTATTCGCAGTTTCTGCATTATTCAGCTCATTGACAGCGATTGCTGCACCTATGCCCAATTCGATTGTGGTAGAAGATAAAGCTGTAGTTCCAGTACTAAAAACAGAAGTGATTCGCCGTGTTGCAGGTCAAGAACCTGTACGCCAAGTAACTGCAACAGTGTTAGAAATGACCAATAAAGGTCAGGATATCGTGGCACGTGAAATTGAACTTTCAGACCATCAAAGTGATTTTTCTGAAAAGAAATTATCGATTCCAGTACTTCAACGTGGTGGCGTCATCGTCCCGACCTCTAAAATTGAAACCAAGACTACGGTGAAGCAGGACGGTCAGATTATTCGTCAAAACACCAATATTGATGCAGAAGGTGTAGAGTTTAAGAAAGGGCAAGACCCGATTAAACGCACGCTAAAACTAGATCAGGCAACAGATCCAGAAAGCAAAGCCAAACTCTCTCATGCTGTGCTGACTGAAAATGGTGAAACCACAAAAGATTTGATGATTTTGGATGAAAACCCTGAGTGATTCGTGAGCGATTAGGCATGGTTTTTACAAAATGCAGCATTTATGCTCCAAGCCGTAACAAGCTATATTTAATTGTTTCATACAATGGTTTTAGAATCATAGGTATTGAAGAAGACAAGGAACATCACAATGAAAAAAGTAATGAGCGTATGCGCAGTCGCGATGATGTCGACCCTAATGCTTGCTGGTTGTGAAAGCATGTCGCCAAATGAACAACGTATTGGTGCTGCAGCTTTAGGTGGTGCTATAGGTGGTGGTGTGGGTAATAATGTCGGTGGTGGTGTAGGTGCAGCCGTTGGTGGTGGTGCTGGTGCAGCTGTCGGTAGTAAAACTCAAAACGGTTCAAACCGAAATGCCACATATAGTGGTGTAGGTGGTGCGATTGGTTCTGCAGTCGGTAAAAGTATCTTTGGTGGTAACACCGGTGCTGCGATTGGTGGTGCAATCGGTGGTGGTGCAGGTGCTGCAATTGAGCAAAATCGCTAATCCAATCCGATAAATTTGAATGAAAAGGCGCTTAAAGATAAGCGCCTTTTTTATTTGCGTGGACGGGGTTGCTTGCGACGAATGTATAGGGTTTTTTGAACTTCAGCGATACGTAAGCCTGCTTCATCAAAAATATTTAAGCTATAGTTCCGTAGTACAGGTGCGTGGTTATCTGCTAAGTTTTTAATATGATTGATTTCATTTGGGTCGAGCTGGATGTCAGCGTATACCGTTCCACGCCCGGGGGATAAAAATTGGATATTTGCAGCTTTGTCCCACACGATATAACGTGAGCCAAGGTGATGCATCAAAATCAACATATAAAATGGGTCAACCATTGAATAAAGACTACCGCCAAAATGTACACCGACGATATTTTGATTTTTACGAGTTAATGGCATTTTGACGCGAATGTGATAATTGGCGAGATCAATTTTATCAATCGAAATGCCAGCACCTTTATAAGGGGCATAATGATTGAGTAAGAATTTAGAGACAATAGGCATTGTCATTATTTTCTGGATTATGCTCATACTGGGTCAATTTTTTTTTATGCTGAACTTTGCATACTAAATGAGTTTCCAAACTGTGGCATTGATCACATTGCCCATGTTCACAAATAAAACGTCAATTCGATGGAATCGATAAAAGGACAAGAAGAATGCAACCACTAAATACGCAATGGGTGAATACCACAGATCAACAACGGCTCTATGTGAAGACATGGGGTGATGAAACAAAGCCAGCATTGGTTTTGGTTCATGGTTATCCTGATAATCAGGAAGTATGGGAACCGGTTATTGAACATCTTGGTTCTAAATTTTATATTGTGAGCTATGACGTGCGAGGTGCAGGGCAGTCATCTGTGCCCCGTAAAGTACGAGATTATCGTTTGGAGCAATTATCACTTGATTTGGATAGTGTAACGCAAGCGGTATTAGGCGAACGTAGTTTTCATTTGGCCGCGCATGATTGGGGCTCTATCCAATCTTGGGAATCGGTGACTGAGCCAAAATTTCGCTCACGTATTTTGTCTTATTCAACTATTTCTGGGCCATGTTTGGATCATGCGGCATTTTTGCTCAGAAATAGCTTCAAGCATCAGCAGAAAAAATTACTCAAATTATTAAGTAAGTCATGGTACATCGGGGTATTCCAATTACCATTTTTGGCACCGACCGCGTGGCATTTTTTGAATGCTGAACGTTGGGGAAAAATTGTGAATGATTTAGAACGTACTCAAGAATTGCCTTTGAATCATAATATTCAGCATGATGGTAAACACGGTATTGCGCTTTACCGTGCTAATTTTATTCCCCGCTTAACTCAGCCTAGACAACGTCATGCGGTCTGTCCTGTACAAGCGATTGTGTTGAAACATGATAATTTTGTCAGTCCAGATTACATTAAAGAATTACCTAATTGGGTTGAAGATTTATCTGTAGTTGAAGTCAATGCCAATCATTGGGCCGTGCTGAGCCAACCCGAAAAAATTGCAAGTTACATCGCTCAATTTGCGCAATCACAGCAGCTTTAAGTAAATCGTTCAACAGTGGCAGTTTCATCGATAGGGGGCTAAATAGCGAGCAAATTCTGATAAAATACGGTTTTTTGTCAGACTCCCTTTTTTCTTATGTTTGCTATTCTTGCCGCAATTACAGTCATGTTTGGACTGTCGCTGGCACGCGTGCCTGTTGTATTTGCGCTGATCATTGGTGCAGTAACAGGTGGCTTGTTAGCTGGTCTTGGTATTCATGGCACCATCGAAGCGTTTAATAGTGGCTTAGGCAACGGTGCTCAAATCGCACTTGCTTATGGCGTGTTGGGGGCATTTGCTTTGGCACTTGCGCGTTCAGGTTTGCCAGATTTACTGGCTTATCAACTCATTACTAAACTCAAAGGTAACAGTAATGTGAAAGCCCAGAATCGCGTGAAATACGTAATTTTCGCTACTATCGCTTTAGCCGCCGTATGTTCACAAAACGTGATTCCAGTGCACATTGCGTTTATTCCAGTATTAATTCCACCATTACTCAGCGTATTTAATCATTTAAAACTTGACCGTCGTTTGATTGCTTGTGTTCTGACTTTTGGTCTTGTGGCGACTTATATGCTGGTACCTTTTGGTTTTGGTGCTATTTTCCTTAATGATATTTTAGGTCAAAACATCAATACCTTTGGTAAGCCATACGGTTTCAACATCAGCTATGATCAAATTCCAACTGCTATGGCAATTCCAGTATTTGGGATGTTTGTTGGCTTATTAATTGCTGTTTTTTATAGCTACCGTAAACCACGAGAGTATGCTGACGTTCAGGTTAAGGAATCACAGCACACCATCTCCTCTGATGTAAAAGCAGATGAAAATGGTAAACCACAAGTCGCTAAATTTACTTTGATTATGGCTGCGGTTGCAGTGGTTGCTACGCTTTCTGTTCAAGTCATATCTGAGTCGATGATTTTGGCCGGTCTCGTTGGTGTTGCGATCTTAAGCTGTGCAGGTATTTTTAAGTGGAAAGAAGCCGACGATGTCATTATCAGTGGTATGCGCATGATGGCACTGGTGGGTTTCATTATGATTTCTGCGCAAGGCTTTGCATCTGTGATTGAGGCTACGAATCAAGTACCAACACTGGTACAAGCTTCAGTTGAATGGATTGGAAACAGCCAAGGTTTAGCGGCATTTTGGATGTTATTAATTGGGTTATTAATTACCTTAGGTATTGGTTCTTCATTCTCAACAATCCCAATTTTGGCCATTATTTATGTACCACTTTGTATTCAATTTGGTTTTAGCCCAGCGGCAACGATTGCAATTATTGGTACAGCAGCAGCTTTAGGAGATGCAGGTTCTCCGGCATCAGACTCAACTTTAGGGCCAACATCAGGTCTTAATATGGATGGTCAGCATGACCACATGAAAGACAGTGTGGTCCCGACCTTCATTCACTACAATATTCCATTAATGATCTTTGGTTGGATTGCCGCAATGGTACTCTAAAAAATTTTCAAAGATAAATAAAAAGGCGATTATATAATCGCCTTTTTTTTTATTTAATCCTGAGGATTTTGGTTGGATTAAAATAATTCATTTTATTAATTCTGATTAAAAAGGTTGGTATATTATGAATAATAAATTAATTATAACGGTGAAAATATAAAACCAAGCATTGCACTATGATTAAAATAAATATATATAATTAATAATGACTTATATAATAATGTAAAAATTTATAAAATAATAATGTTGCATAATTTTAATACTAATGTTTAATATTAATTATTCATTCTAGAAGGTTGCTTTAAAATGTTAAAACAAGCTGCTCTTATTGCATTATTGGGTATGTCTGCTTCAGCGATGGCTGGTCAATGGCAGGTTAAAGTTGGTGCTTCTGTAATTGCTCCAACTGCAGATACTGATATTGCTAATGGTGCTTTAAATGTAAAAGCGGATCATGAGTTTGCATTTACACCGTCTGTAGAATATTTCTTTAATGACAACATTTCAGCTGAATTACTATTAGCTACACCAATTAGTCATGATGTGGATGTAACAGCTGCGGGTTCAAAAGTTGCTGGTGTTAAATTGAAACATCTTCCACCAACAATTACTGCGAAATATAACTTTAAAAATTCAACTGGCTTTACACCTTACATTGGTGTGGGTGGTACAGCATTTGTTGCTTGGGATGAAGATGGTTCAGGTGTGCTAGAAGGCACAAAGGTTAAAGTGAAAGAGTCTTATGGTTTTGCAGGTCAAGTCGGTTTTAACTACCAGCCAGCTGATGCTAAAAACTGGGGCGTATTCTTTGATGCACGCTATGCTCAGATTAGCCCAGAAGTGGAAATTACAGGTGTACCTAAATTTGATTTAGATATCGATCCTATGGTGTATACAATTGGTTATAGCTACAAATTCTAAGCTGTAACTGATCTTAAAACCCTGCCATTAGGCAGGGTTTTTTATGCAGCATATTCCATTCATCAGTTGATCGAATTGAACAAATAGGCAATAGAAAATTTAGGTAGAAGTGTTAGAGTCGAGATAAATCAGCAAGTTGGATGAAGAGAAAAGACGATGAAAAAAATTATTCAGGGTATGCTGGTCTTGGGCAGTGCTTATTTTATTTCGACAAGTTATGCCGCAAGTTTTGATTGTAAAAAGGCGAAAACCATTACCGAACATGCGGTTTGTGATAACCGGAGTATTAATGATGCCGATGTCAAAATGGCCACGACCTATACGATTATTCGTCATTTAGTTCCCATGGGGACACGTGGTGCAATTCAAGATCAACAAATAAAATGGCTACAACTACGCGATCAGTGCCGTGACAATGTCAGTTGTTTAAGTGATGTATATAAAATGCGGCAGCAAAAACTGGATCTCTACATGGACCGCGTTTATAAACAAGGACCTTTTTAAACCTTAAAATTTAGTGCGATAGAATAAAAATTTTCCATTCACACTATTGAAAAATAGTGAAGTCCCTCCATTCATATAGGCAATTGATAATTTTACTCAGTATGAACGGAGAGACTGATGAGCGAACAACAATCTCAAAAACACAGCTTCCAAGCGGAAGTGGCTCAGTTACTGCATTTAGTAACACATTCTTTATATTCAAATCCTGAAATTTTCCTTCGTGAGTTAGTATCAAACGCATCTGATGCCTGTGATAAATTACGTTTTGAAGGGATTAACCATCCTGAATATTATGAAAATGATCCAGATTTACATGTGCGTATTCATTTAAATAAAGAGCAGAAGACAATTACCATTTCGGATAATGGTATTGGTATGACACAACAAGAAGCGATTGATCATTTGGGTACGATTGCTAAGTCTGGCACTAAAGATTTTATGTCGAAGCTTACGGGTGATCAAAAGTCAGATGCACAATTGATTGGTCAATTTGGTGTGGGCTTCTATTCAGGTTTTATTGTTGCTGAAAAAATTACAGTGGAATCACGTCGTGCTGGGGTAAATGCCGCTGAAGGGGTACGTTGGGTTAGTAATGGTACAGGTGAGTTTGATGTAGAGCCAATTGATAAGGCTTCACGTGGAACCGACATCATTTTGCATTTACGCGAGGATGCTTTAGATTATTTAGATCGTTACAAAGTTAAGCAGATTATTAATAAATACTCTGATCATATTAGTTTGCCAATTGAGATGCAGAAAGAAGTTTGGCAACAAGAGGAAGCTGCCGAAGGCGAAGAAGCAAAACCTGGTCAATATGTACTGACGGATGAGTGGGAAGCGATTAACTCAGCAAGTGCATTATGGACGCGTAATAAAAATGAGATCAGTGAAGAACAATATACTGAGTTTTATAAAAACCTGAGCCATGATTTTGAAGCCCCGCTTGCATGGACACACAACCGTGTAGAGGGAAGTACGGAATATACACAGTTACTTTATATTCCATCTCGCGCACCAAGCAATATTTTCACACGTGAAGCTAAAGCAGGAATTAAGCTCTATGTGAAACGTGTATTTATCATGGATGATGCGGATAATTTGATTCCAAATTATTTACGTTTTGTTCAAGGTGTGGTGGATAGCGCAGACTTACCACTTAATGTAAGCCGTGAATTATTACAAGAAAGTCGCGACGTGAAAACGATTCGTGAAGGTAACGCCCGCCGTATTTTAACGGTGCTAGATGGTTTGGCGAAATCTGAAGATGTTGCTGATCAAGAGAAGTTTGCAAAATTCTACGCTGAGTTTGGTTCAGTCTTAAAAGAAGGCTTAGGCGAAGACATGGCGAATCGTGAGCGTATTCTAAAATTATTACGCTTTGCTTCGTCAAATAATGATAAAGTGAAAACATCATTTGCAGACTATAAAGCCAATATGAAAGAAGGCCAAAAGGCAATTTACTATGTGACTGCTGATAGTTTAAATGCTGCGAAAAACTCACCACAACTTGAATTGTTCAAGAAAAAAGGTATCGAAGTGCTGCTCATGACTGAACGAGTGGATGAGTGGGCGATGGAATTTGTTTTTGAGTTTGATGGAACACCATTACAGAATGTATCAAAAGGTGCAGTTGATTTGGGTGATCTACAAGATGCTGAAGAGAAGAAAGCACTTGAGGAAGCTGCTGAGCAGTTTAAACCTGTTGTTGAAAAACTGTCGGATGCGTTAAAAGATAAGACCTCTGAAGTGCGTGTAACAACACGTTTAGTGGACTCTCCTGCGTGTTTGGTGGTGGCTGAGGGTGAGTTATCACCGCAACTGGTCCGTATGCTAAAACAAGCAGGACAAGCGGTTCCCGAGTCAAAACCAGTCTTGGAAATCAATCCATCCCATCCGTTGGTACAAAAATTAGAAGGTTCAGCGCAATTTGATGATTTGGCGAATGTGATCTTCGATCAAGCGTTGATTGCTGAAGGCGGTTTACCCGAAGATCCTGCCCAATACATCAAACGGATTAACAGCTTATTGCTGAAGTAACGGTAGATATGAAATGAACCTCCTTCGGGAGGTTTTTTATTTGGTTTTTCGATAGAGCACATGAATAAAAACGTCCATGTTTTAATCTTTAAAATAAATTAAAAATAAATAATTAATCTATAATAACGATCATTAAGTGTTGGGAATCTTAAGATGAAAATTTTAGTGATCGCTGCAATGGGCTCGCTGCTCTCTATGGGTCTCATGCAATCTGCTCAGGCAGATAGCGCTAAGCAAAAAATGGTGCGTAATGACCGTGTGCAGGTTTCAAAGCAGATCGCACAATACGATATCAATCCTTTTGTAGATAGTCGCCGTGTGATGCGAAATGATCGTGTTCAGTATAGTTTTCCTAAAGTGAAAAAAGTCGCTGAAAAACAGCCAAGTATTGTACGTAATGATCGTGTACGTGTGATTAAGAAAAATTGAAGCTGAGTTATTTAAAAAAAGCCCATCCTGTTGAGATGGGCTTTTTATTCGCTGTGAAATAGCGGGTTCTAGAACAAGGCTTCAAGGCGCACTAAGGCGCCCACAAAGTGGCTTTTATCGTCACGATGGTTGTTGAGGTAGTTGAGATCACCTTGGATATAAAACCATTCGCGCAGAAAGGGCTGTCGCCATGATACATAGGGTCCCCAACTGTTTAAACGCAGTTGATCGTTATTGTAAAAACCACCTGTATATAGGCCGTAGTTGAATCGGTTACCTTTAAAAAATTGGTGTTGGCGGTAACTGAAGTTATCCCATTTCAGATCATCATCCTGTGCATCTGCATAGGTCAGGTTGAATTGGTTTGAGATAAAGGGTTGGCCTGGACGAGCATGGGTTAATTCTAAATTGGTTCTTAGATAATTTTCACTATCGATACCATAACGATAAATTTGTTCGGCTAAAAAACTGTAATCATTGTCGAGTTGCCATTTTTTAGCTGCTTTTAAGCGGACATATAGGTCATCACCAGAACGTAAACCTAGATCAACGTCAGTTTCGAAGGGCAGTCGATCTGAAATTTCTGACCAACGTAACGCGAGCGAACTGTTATCTTCACGGGTTTGCTTATTGTCATAATGTTTATCGTTTCGTCCATCCGGATTTTCATTGGTAATCGCGGCATTATTTTCAAGCTCATTATCCAAAGAGTCATCACCAAACACGACGCTTAACTTTTTCTCCAAGGTCGGGAGTTTAATTTTTCCTCGTATACGTGGCTTAATTTCGTAACCGTCATGTTTATCCCAGCTGTTATCTAAAATGACCCGTAGGGTTGCATTGGCAGGCTTTTCTGGCTCACTTTTCCCAAACCAATGGTCCATTTTGACTGCAGTGCGATCTGCCCATTGACGAACTTTTTTTTGTTGCTTATCGGTCCAGCTATTACTTTCCGTTTGTTCTGTTGTCGGAACAATGGGGTGATCTGATTGTTCAGGTAAGAAGGTCGGTGTTGCATCAATCCAACGTGGAATTTGATCTAAAAAATCATAGGTCTTTGGCGTGATATACGGTGAATTTTGGTCAGTTACAGGCACATCCTGCGAATGTTCACCCTCAGTTTCATTGACGACAGCATCAGTTTCATTGGCCCAAGCAACTTGATACATCAAGCTCATTGATGCGGAAAAAAGCAAAGTCCGAATAAAGTACTGTTGTTTTTTATGCATATGTTTTGGCTCTATTTAATTATCATCTGAGTATCCTGCATCTGTAGTTTTGTTATTTTTGTCGGATAAATGCAAGCCAAACTACAAAATAAATGCAATTATTCTTCGGTCATTTGCTTAAGTGCTTGATAAAGCGAAATCACATCAATGGGTTGAGGCAATTGTTGGATCACATTTTGGATGCTCTGCCAATTTAAACCTTGTTGTCGATGGAGGATCAAATAGGGAAGGGCTTGTTCGGTACGCAAGAGTGCCATGCGTTTTTGACCGTGGATTAACCGTATTTTTTGACGTTCTTGTAATAATAACAACGGGGTATGTAGTGTCGGTTCAGGTTCATCAAAATGAATGAATTTTTGCGTATGAATTAACTGTGCCGGGATAAATGGATAATAGTCGTTTTGCGACCAAATCATTTCAGCATGCTGAGACTGTTGATAGAGCTGATCAGGTGCAGCACAGAGTTGCTCTAGATTGTCCCATGATAAGACTTTAATCGCAGCAAGTTCATGTTGATGTTGTTGGCAAAACAGCTGAGAGAGTCGAATGGCTTCCATTTGCGTTTGTGCACCAAACAACAAGAGATATTTGATGAAGCGACCTTCGGTATTGATTTGCTCTGCTAAATACAGTGGCTGGTTTTTCCAATCTGTACCATCTGTCGTATGTAATAGAACATCAAGTTGTGTTGTGAGTTCAGGCTGATCTATAAACTGCAATTCATACAAGGCCAATTGCGCATCGATGTTTTGCAGCGTTTGAACGCGAGCGGTGTATTGAGCGATTTGAACCTGTTCAGGAAGTTCAACGCCTGCCATTGTCGAGTTGAGATATTCCTCCGATGGCGCATGTGTTGGCTGCTCAATTAGAACAAGAGGAATGGTATCAGGTGCAGAAAGCTCTGGTTTATTTGTATTTGAGTTATCAAGCAACGTATCCGCTTCATTGATTTGCTTATCGCAATGATCTAGATCGACAGAACCGTCTTTATTTATCGCTTCAATTGGCAGTAGGTCGTCCACACTTGCGGCAACACAGCTTGGCGCTGTAATGATTTCATCCTTTAGGCGTAAGGTATGTAGACTTAGATCGGTATCACTGATTAAACATTTATATAGCTGTTGTTGTTCAATTAACCAATCATAGCATTCGTTAAAATTGCCCCATTCACTGAGTAAAGCCGTGCGCTGTTTGGCTGGAATCATCCACACTTGCCAACCTAATTCATGGTCATGCAGCAAGGCCCAACCCATCTCTGGATATTGATATAAAGCATTTTCAAGTGCAGCATCATGGTTAAAATAGCCACGAAATAACAATGAATATGGCGTTTGTTTGGAAAATTCAGTGGCAGCCATTTGTGGCTTAGTTAATGCACGATAACTTAATATTTGCTTTTGAAAAATCGGTTCATCGCATAAGGCAAAAATTTCATGAATCCGACGTTTAGAAAGCGCAGTTTCATAAAAACTCAAAGCACGATGTTCAAGTTGATGGGTCAGTACATGGATTTCTTTTATTAATTGTACTTTGTCTTGTAAATTCATTTGTCCACTTCCTAAAGGACTTTTTGTGCTTTTTCTCTCTGTACACGACAAATTTCATAGGATCCTTGTCCTATCAGGCTTTTTCTTTCTTAAAATTGCTAGCACTTTCTTAAATTCTTCTTTTTTTCCAAAACCAATCAAACGTAGAATAGCCATTTGAACA